>CAJXUM010000495.1 GCA_913060855.1 uncultured Lewinella sp.
TACACTATCCTCTTCGTCGGCAGCGTCAGATGTGTATAAGAGACAGGTCATTGCTTATGATCTCTTCCGGGCAATGAACACCAATCATGTAGCACCCAAAACGAAATATATAGAACTGAGGTTGAATGGCAATTACAATGGGCTATATGTCTTGATGGAAAAACTAGATCGATCGAGTTTGGCCATAGATAAGGAAGATCCTACTGCCGTAGTTTATAAGGAACCGCCTTTGTTTCATGAAGGCATGATCACCCCTCAGGAAGCTGACAATTATTACCAGCAGACTTATCCGAAAAAGAAAAAGGCGAATAGGACAAGATTCATTTCAGCTATTCGTGCGTTTATCCTCAATAGCGATAGCTCTTCCTTCGAGCAAGAGGTAGGAGGTGTTTTTGATCTCAATAATATAGTGGATTGGCATTTGCTATTGCTACTCACTAATAATAGCGATGGCATTTTGAAAAATTTCTACCTCTACAAGGTGAATGCCGCCACGCCGCTACGTATCGCTCCATGGGATTACGACCACTCCTGGGGTAGGGATGGCGATAATGAACTCAATCTGATCAAGCCATTAGACCTTAACCGATCTTTATTGTTTCGACGATTGCTCACCCTCCCTTCCTACAAAATGGCCCTAAAAGAACGCTGGAATGAATTGCAAGCTCTAGGCTTATTTACACCTGCCGGACTGAAGCAGCGGATACAAACCTATAGGCAGACCCTCGATGAAGTGGTAGCAAGAAACTTTGAAAAATGGCCGGTTGATAACGCTATCTACTACGATAAGAATGACTTTGCCGCCGAAATGGAAATCATAGAACGCTACATCGATTTGCGGCATCCACAATTGGTGCAATACTTTGAAAACTTATAGCGCCTAACAGCAGAGATGTGCTACAATCAAGTAGGAATCAGTTGCTTTTCTTTTTGTCTAAAATAAACAATAGCAGCAAGGCTCAACACAAATGTAATGCCACCAATGAATAAAGAAATGGAGGAAATAAAGGAGAGCCAGTTACCCGATTGCTCGCCGAAGTTTTTGTAAAAGAGAATCGCTACACTCCCCATATAGCCAAAGGCATCAGCGACATACATCAAAAATCCGATATTGCTTTTATGCCTAAATAGGGCTATCCAGCGTTCAAAAAGCATGGTATGGTAGGAGATATAAGCCAGGTACATCGCAAATCCAACCAGAATCATCCAGAGGATAGGACTGATCAACTGATATTGGAATAATAAAGTGGTGGTGAACAGCAGTACTCCTCCTAGCGCAATCATTAGCAAATTAGCATAGAAGGCTGTTTTGTTATTTCGAATAAACATCATCAGGCCGATGATACAAAATACGCTGATGGCGATCGGTATTTCGGCGGTTAATAGGATTTCTGGGGTATCGCCATAGCCCAGGTCTACCCATAGTTCAACGGCGAAATTATCCCGAAGGTCTCGAAAAATCGTAAGCGCAATATAAACCAATACCATCAGGATGATTCCAGGACTAAATTTCACAAAAAAGCGCCAGCGCTCTTGTTTATTCATAGGGACGCGGGGCGTTCGATGTGCAATGTCTTCGGCCGAGGGAGGAGGGATCTTACTCAACATCCATACCCCTAATAACAAGGTGGGCACGAATAAAAGGCCGGTGTAAAACGGCATCCAAAATTCAGAGATCTGCCAATCTTCCACTAGGAACTTACCCACCGATTTGACCAGTCCAGAGGCTACGATAAAGCTCACACTCATCCCCGCACCTAATAATTCTGTATTACGTCGCCCTTCTAGGAAGGCAAAGACAAGCCCCCAAATCATGCCCAATGGCAGTCCATTGAAGAATAACCAGATAAAATTATAAGGAAAGGGAGTCAACCCAAAGAGCAAAAGCGAAACCCAGGCTATCGCCATTAATAAGAGAATGCTGGCAATCCTTCTAGCCGCGCTCATCTCGGAAACCACCTTTATGCCGATAAATTTGGAGAGCATATACCCGATCACCTGCGTAGTGATCAAGATGATTTTATAATCGATTCCCCACAACTGTAAATCCTCATATACCCCCGCCGTAAAGGGTTTGCGGAAGGCATACATGCTACAATAAGTGATAAAAGCCGCAGCCATATAAAATAGAGGGAATAGGAAATTGGTCCGAAATTTCTGCTGATTCATTAGGTGTAATTGAGCAAAGACTTACGATATTTTGATGCCTACGCGGTAGGGATTTGCGGCAAGTGCATAGGCAAATGCTTCATTTATCTGGTCTAAGGTAAAATCATCATAGATGAGAGATGAAAAAGGGAAATCAGCGTGGTGTTTCTCTATGAAGGAAACCGCATGAATGAAATCTTTTCGATTGTAATTGTGTAAGCCCTTGATCGTCCATAGATGACGCACCATTTGTTCGGCACTCAATTGAACCTCCGGCTGCGGATGGGTGGCTCCTACCCATATTGCTGTTCCTCCAAAATCCAGCAGGCGCAGGGTATTTTCCATGGCTTGGGTAATACCACTAAATTCCAAGACCAAATCGATCGGATTTTTCTTACCATAAAGCGCTTGTAGGACGGTGTCAAGCTGATCATCAGGTTTTAGTTGTACCGTCGAGCCAAATGATTTAGCTTTTTCCAACCTGGTCTCATTATGATCCAATGCGATGACCGCTTCAGCCCCTTGCGTTTGACACATCGCACAGGCTATAATCCCCAACATACCTACTCCTGAAACGACCACGCGTTTACCTTTAATTTCCCCCGCCAAACGGATGGCGCCCGATACCGTGGCTACTGCGCAGTTGATAATGGAAGCTACTGAGTTAGGGATAGCCGAGGAAATTTTGACGATGGGCGTGTGTGGTCGCAGGACAATGAATTGGCTCAGCCCGCCATGTAGCACGGAACTAGTGGTCAATGGCTCGTGCCCGTACTTGAACTTATCAGCTGCTTTTTGTGGAATTCCTTTTTGAGCTAATTCACTATCGGGATCACTGGCAAAGATGGCCCAGCTTAATCGATCGCCAATTTGGAGCGACTTGCCTACTAAATCCAATCGAGGACTATCAGGGCCAAATTCAGCGATTGTCCCAATCATTTCATGTCCTAAAATGGTAGGGGTAGCCTCAAATCTTTTGCCGCAAAAAGTATTGAGGTCACTTCGACAAAGTGTAGCATATTCAATCTTTATCAATAACTCACCCGGCTCTAGCGCTGGAATTGGGATTTCTTTCAATTCCATGGCCTCTTCGTGTGAGTGAAAGATGGCTGTTTTAGCTAATTCCATTTTCATGCTTTTTATCATTCAATGACTAAGCATGAAAAATACCTGCTTTACAGCGATAAAACGACTAAAGCGTGTTCGCTTTTGATATGAAGTCGATTATTTTCCATTTGTAAATGCCTTGACCTGCTCGCAATAGGCATTATTGCGAGTTGTTGAGTGGCAATATTGTTAACCCAACAACCCGCAATAGCCTGCACTTAAATCACCCCGAGTCGCTTACCTACCTTCGTAAAGGCAACCACGGCACGATCCAAATGTTCGACTTCATGTCCCGCTGATATTTGTACACGGATACGTGCTTGTCCCTTGGGGACTACCGGGAAGTAAAAACCGATCACATAGATTCCTTCATCGAGCAATTGATTGGCGAAGTCCTGCGATAATTTGGCATCATATAGCATAATGGGTACGATAGGGTGTACACCGGGGATAATATCAAATCCCGCCGCTGTCATCGCTTTACGGAAATACTGGGTATTGTTCTCCAGCTTGTCCCGTAATGCCGTCGTTTTACTTAATAAATCCAGCACTTTAATAGAGGCACCCACAATCGAAGGCATCACTGTATTGGAAAACAAGTAAGGCCGAGATCGTTGTCGTAATATATCGACAATCTCCTTTCGCGCAGCCGTAAAACCGCCCGAAGCGCCACCCAATGCTTTACCAAAAGTACCCGTGATAATATCTACGCGACCCATGGCATTACAGTATTCATGCGTACCTCTCCCCGTTTTTCCCACAAAACCAGTGGAGTGACATTCATCCACCATCACCATCGCATCGTACTTGTCCGCTAGGTCGCAGATTTTATCGATTTGCGCAATGGTGCCATCCATAGAGAATACCCCATCTGTAGCGATCAGACGGCGGCGCGCGCCCTGCGCTTCCTGGAGTTTAACTTCCAGGTCGGCCATATCATTGGTGAGATAGCGATAGCGTTGTGCTTTGCAAAGGCGAATCCCATCGATGATAGAGGCGTGATTGAGTGTATCGGAGATAATTGCATCTTCTTTGCCCAAAATCGGTTCAAATAAGCCCCCATTGGCATCAAAGGCGGCGGCATAGAGAATGGCATCTTCCATACCGAGGAAATCAGCGATTTTGCGTTCCAATTCCTTATGAATATCCTGCGTTCCACAGATAAATCGAACGGAAGACATACCGAATCCATGAGTGTCAATGGCTTCTTTGGCCGCCTGAATGACCTCCGGATTAGAGGATAAGCCCAAGTAATTATTGGCGCAAAAGTTGAGCACTTCTAGTCCCTTGTCCGTTTGGATAACGGCAGATTGCGGGGTAGTAATGACTCGTTCTTCTTTATATAGTCCAGCGTCTTTTATGGCTTGTATTTCTTCTTGTAAAACGGGTCCTGTCGTTTTATACATATTGTAATGATTTTATCTTATTGAGGTTGTTTAGCATATCATCTGTCATCTGTTCCAGGTCAAAGGCGGATTGCCAGCCCCAGTCCTTTCTCGCCATGGAGTCGTCGATACTCGCTGTCCAGCTATCGGCTATTTGTTGGCGAAAATCAGGTTGGTATGAAATCTGGAAATCTGGATAATGGGCTTTAATAGCTTCATATATTTCGCCCGGCGTAAAGCTCATCCCCGCTAAATTATAGCTAGTCCTTACCCGTATTTGCTCGCTCGGCGCTGACATCAATTCGATAGTGGCTCTGATCGCGTCGGGCATATAAAGCATCGGCAACTTTGTATCTTCTCTGAGAAAACAATAATAGGGTTTTCCGTCTACGGCAGCATGGTAGATTTCTACAGCATAATCGGTGGTGCCGCCACCTGGAGGATGGAGGTAGCTTATGATGCCTGGAAAACGGACGGAACGCACATCTACGCCATACTTTAGGTAGTAATAATTGCACCAGTCTTCGCCTGCCGCCTTGCTGATTCCATAGACGGTGGTCGGATGCAGAATGGTATGTTGTGGTGTATTATGCCGAGGCGTTTTGTCACTAAATACCGCGATAGAACTAGGGAAAAAGACTTTGCTGACCTGGTTTTGCCGCGCGCATTCCAGGATATTGAATAGTCCCTCCATATTAACTTGCCAAGTCCAGCGAGGATTGGTTTCGCCTTTGGCGGAGAGGATAGCGGCTAAGTGATAGATTTGGGTCACCTTAAAATCTCGAACAACTTCACCCAAGCGTTGTTGATCTCGAATATCTAAGATTTCAAAACGACCGCCATCCTTTTGAGTGGGTGGGCGAATATCAGTGGCCAATACCACCTGTCTCTTATACACATCTGACGCTGCCGACGAAGAGGATAG
>CAJXUM010000496.1 GCA_913060855.1 uncultured Lewinella sp.
TCTACACTATCCTCTTCGTCGGCAGCGTCAGATGTGTATAAGAGACAGTAATAATTCTCAGCACACATTTCAAAACAGTCTCTTAGGCACGGAGAAAAAAACTCAGTGCCTCCGTGTCTCAGTGTTCAACTATTTGGCGATAGCGGCGAAGACCCAGGCTTTTGATTGCCATTGGCATTTTCCTTTATAAAAGCCAGGTCCAAGCAAAAACAGGGACGCAATCTTGCAGAAGCTTCCAAGACTTATCATCTTTGCAATTCATAATCTAAAAAAACATGCAAGAAAGTTATATCATAGATGGTGTGAGAACACCTTTTGGCCAATTTCGAGGCAGCTTATCCACTATCCGCACCGACGACTTAGGCGCTATTCCCATCAAGGCCTTGGTGGAAAAACAGTCTACTGTCCCAGTAGATGCCTACGATGAGGTAATCCTGGGTTGTGCCAACCAGGCGGGCGAAGACAATCGCAATGTCGCCCGAATGAGCCTTTTATTAGCTGGCTTACCCTGGTCTGTACCCGGTGAAACTGTCAATCGGTTATGTGCTTCGGGGATGTCGGCGATCATCCATGCCAACCGAGCCATTAAGGCGGGAGATGGGGATTTGATCATTGCAGGAGGCGTGGAGCATATGACGCGAGGCCCCTGGGTTATTTCTAAGGTGTCGGCCCCTTTTGGGCGAGATGCGCAGATGCATGACAGCAGTTTTGGCTGGCGCTTTGTCAATAAAAAGATGAAAGCTTTGTACGGCGTAGATGGGATGGGCGTGACCGCAGAGAATCTCGCAGCATTGTATAACATCAATAGAGCAGACCAAGATCAATTTGCTTTTTGGTCGCAGCAGAAAGCCGCCGCCGCTCAGGCGAGTGGGCGCCTGGCGAAGGAGATACAGGCGGTAGAAATTCCGCAGCGAAAGGCAGATCCCATTGTTTTTGATCAAGATGAATTCATCAAACCTAAGACTACTTTAGAAGTGTTGGGTAAATTAAGAACCGCCTTTAAAGCGGACGGGGGGACGGTAACGGCGGGAAATGCCTCCGGCCTAAATGACGGTGCAGCGGCAGTCCTAGTGGCTTCACAAAAAGCGCTGTCTCAATATCAGCTCAAGCCATTGGCCAAGATTGTCAGTTCTGCGGTAGTTGGCGTTGAGCCTCGGATCATGGGGATTGGCCCGGTGGGCGCTTCTCTGAAGGCCTTGAAAAAGGCGGGACTTAGTTTGGCGGATATGGACATTATCGAGATGAATGAAGCTTTTTCTGCGCAAGTCTTGGCCTGCACACGACAGTTGGGATTAGCCGATGACGATCCTAGGATAAACCCGAATGGTGGCGCCATTGCTATTGGACACCCCCTGGGTGTATCAGGCGCACGCATTTTACATACAGCAGCCTTGGAATTGCATGAGCAGGATAAGAAATATGCTTTAGTGGCGATGTGTGTAGGTGTGGGGCAGGGATATGCGACGGTGATTGAGCGAGTTTAGCCTCTCTCTTATTAGTTATGCCCCAAATCGATTCAATGTGAAAGACTAAGTAATCTATGAAAGACAATAGGACCTTTTATAAAAAGCTCATCAATCATAGCCTTTCTTTAGAAGACTTATTGGCTAAAGAAAGCCTTTTCAAGCCCGTTCCTGCGGATTGGCATATTGTGATGGCTGATGTGAAGAATTCTACCACGGCGGTACGAAATGGGCTGCATCATGATGTAAACTTGACAGCCACGGGTAGTGTAATAGCTGTTCTAAATGTGCTTAAAGAGATCGATAGTAAGTTGCAAGTCCCTTATTTTTTCGGTGGAGATGGTGCCACTTTTCTAGTTCCGGACTTTGTGCTGCCTCAGGTTTTGGCAGTATTAGAAAATTTTCGTCATCATATCCAGAAGAGTTTGTACCTCGAGCTAAGGGTGGGAGCCCTTGCCATCGGAGAAATGTATAAGGAGAATCGATTGGTTCAGATCGCCAAATTTAAGGCCACCCCCTCCTTGAGTGTTCCCATTGTTCTAGGAACAGGTTTGAAGACAGCTGAACGCATCATTAAGTCTTCTTTTGTCAATATGCCCGACAAGGAAGAAGAAGATTATGCACTCAATTTAGAGGGGATGGAGTGTCGATGGGATGAAATTGCACCGCCGAAGGAAGCAGAGAAGATTGCTTGTTTGCTAGTTGATTGTCCGGTCGAAGCAAAACAGGCCGAGATCTACCACAAGGTGATTTTGCAAATGAATAATATCTTTGGTAAGTATGAAGAGCGGCAGCCTATATCTAGAAGGAAATTAAAGCTAGACCTGAGACTACCAAAGATAAGACGAGAAATGTACGCTCGGCTTGGAAAATATGATTTTGTTTATTTAATAACGAACTGGTTTTATACTGTACTGGGCAATCTCTGGTTCAAGTTTTCACCAAGCGGGAAAGACTATTTGCAAGAGATCAGCCAGCTCTCTCATACCCTGATGGTGGATGGTACACTAAACTGCATTATTTCCGGTACGACGGAAAAAATTGATCAATTAATTGAATACCTGGATAAACTGGAAGCCCAAAGTGAAATGACCTACGGCATTCATATCACGCATGCCTCTATCATGTCTTGTTATGTAGAAAACAGAAGCCAGAAGCATGTGCATTTTATTGATGGTACGGAGGGCGGTTTTACCAAGGCCGCTGAGATGTTTAAGGCTAAGTTAATAGCTACTAAATAAGCGCTATCATAAGACTACCAGATGTCCAAGACTTAGACTTCAGAAGTGGGTTGGTCGATAGCGTCAAGAATCATTCTTTTCATGCGTACCATTTTTGGATATGTCGACATCTGATGTTCGCTACTAGTTTCACTAGTATGCGGCCCTTGGTTCATGTACTATAATTACGTACTGCGAGCTGGAGCTCGCAACCCAAACCGGCATACAAGCATGAGCTTGTAGCCAACATATATGTAAAGAGCAAAGATTTGGAAGACCCAAATCTCTGCTCTTTAGTGCATCCATTTTTGGTGAAGTTAATCTGAATGGATAGTTAATCTATCAACCAACGCTTAGCTCAAAGGTCCTATTTTTGGATGTCCGAGACGATCTCTGCTCGTTCGCTGTATGGCTTTTTGCACAAATTGATATACATTTACTCCCTAACCATAATAAAGCTGCCATGAAATACCTGCTCCCCCTTCTCTTACTACTTATTAGCTCGAGTGTTTTTGGACAAGAAGCCATGCGTAGATGGCGTAAGATGAATCAAATTCGGGCTGATAAATTCGACTTAGTCCTGCCGGAAGTCATGCGGGAAAATAATATTGACATGTGGATTGTCATGAACCGCGAAGGGAATTTTGACCCCCTCTATCCAGACTTAGGAGAGGGCTATGTAGGCTCCACGGGTTACTACATATTCACCGATAACGGAGGTGACCGCATCGAAAGAGCTGTCTTGGGCATTAGTGGATATCTCTTAAAAGAAGGAGGGACATATGATTATTTTGGCTCCGATCTTGAACTCAAGAATTACGTCAAAGAAAGGGATCCCAAGCGGATTGGTCTGAATTTTTCAAAAGCGATTGGTGGAGCAGACGGCCTTTCCTATTCGGGTTATTTGGAATTGGCGGAGGTGCTAGGTAAGCAATATGAAGATCGCTTTGTATCTGCTGAAAAATTGGTTTCTGATTTTAGATCCAGACGGGTAGCCAGCGAGATCGCGGTATTTGCTGAAGCTTGTGAATTATCTTATCAAATAGCAGAAAAAGCACTTTCTAATGAAATAATCACCCCCAACGTCACCACGCTGGAAGATGTAGCCTGGTGGATGAAGGAGCAGCTTTTCAAACACAACCTGGAATCGTCTTTTGGAATGCCTTCTGTTTATGTGACGGGCATCCGTGGTATCGTTGCTACTTCTTCTGACCGGATCATTCAGCGCGGAGATGTGTTGATGATTGATTGGGGAGTAGGGCTGATGAATATGTACACGGATATGAAAAGAATGGCCTACGTACTACAAGAAGGAGAAACAACTGTTCCTCCCGGCATTCAAAATGCCTTTGATCAGGGCGTAAAGGTCAGAGATATTATCAAAAAAACCATCAAACCAGGACTAACCGCACAAGCAACGGAAGATGCAGTATACGCCGCCCTTACCAAGGCTGGCTTTAATAAAATGAAAGGTTTTAATAAGTATACTGAGGGCGATATAACAGATGTGATCATTGGTTGCCATTCCGTAGGGAACTGGGGACATGGAGTTGGTCCGTCGATTGCCTTTTTCAACCCCGTCCGCCTCGGCTTTGAACTCAAAGCTTCCAACCTTTTATCTATTGAGCTATTTGCCTATACCAAAGTGCCAGAATGGGGTGGAAAGAAATTAAGAGTACCACTAGAAGATGATGCTATTGTTACAGCCAGAGGTTTGGAGTGGTTGTACCCGATTAATCCTCGGGTGTTGGTCATAAAGTAGCTGGCTATCGCTAAAGGGGTGAAATGAAGGCTTCGATTTGGGCTTCCAGTATGGAATCACATACTTAGTCCAACAAAAATATATTTTCCTTTAGGTCATTGATGAGATCGTGGTCGATGGAATACAGTTCTGTATTCTGTTCCTTGCCTTTCAGGTTATATTTTCCAAGGCTGACAAAAATCCAAGGATTCTTTGTACTGTCCCTAAGTGATTCCGATAAGACTACGGCTCGATTGACTTCCCGGGTTAGTTGCTCTAAACGAGAGGCTGTATTTACCGCATCTCCAATAATGGTAAAATCCGTTTTGAAATGAGAGCCCATATTCCCTTCAATGACAGTACCTTGGGCTAATCCGAAGCCAGAATTTAACAGTCGTAGGGGGGAATCTGCTGGAGCCTCTTTTCGGAGCTGCTGCAACTCTTCCAAAATATCAAGGCAAGCCTGTATGGCATCATCGGCTTGTTCGACATCAAAATAGGCCATTAAACCATCCCCAAGAAATTTATTCACCTGTCCTCCCCTGCCCAAAATGATGCGGCTACAAATCTCAAAGTAAGTATTCAGTACCAGGAATACATCCTCTATACTGCTTCTTTCACTGATGGCTGAGTAGGACACGATATCCGCAAATAGGATAATCTTTTCTACCCTGACTGGCGTCACTCCTAGCGGATTTACACCCCGATTGAGTATTTTTAGAATGGTGGGTTGTGTATACTGCTCGATAATGGTGTGAGACTCCATAACGGCTTGTAATAAGACTTTAATGGGACGTACCAATTCATCTACATTATTATCGAGATTAATCATTTTCATTGCCCAGGCCGAGAAAAGCCGATGTTCAATGTCGTATTCTGTTTTCAGCCTGAGGATATCACGGTGTCTTGGATCCTTTCCTATTCTTAAGAAGAGTTTATCGACCTGCGCTTCATTTCCCTCGATAATCTGGAAAAATATGTTTTCAAAATATACCAGCAGCCCCGTAATATTCACCTTCTTGTTATTTTGGCTGGATATGATCCCGATTTTCTCAATTGCTTCAATGGAAAGCGAGTTAGTCAGCCTACTTATATATCTGTCTCTTATACACATCTGACGCTGCCGACGAAGAGGATAG
>CAJXUM010000497.1 GCA_913060855.1 uncultured Lewinella sp.
GAGATCAGCCTCGGTCTCGTGGGCTCGGAGATGTGTATAAGAGACAGCTTTAGATCAGTCAGTACCAATGGAGATGTAGCCCAGAAGTCCAGGCTGTCCAACATAGAAACCGGTCCGGTAATCAGCACACTATCTGGCGTAAGTGTAGGCGCCTGTCTTAGCTGGTTTCCCGGTGAAAAAGCAAGGTCCTTATCCAATTGGATAGGCACCTTCTTGGAGGCTTTATTATCCAGTTCTACCTGTATCTCTTCATAATTTACGGAAAGTACTTCGATGGCAGAAAAACGCAAGCTGTTCCGAATCTCCGTTCTCATCCGATTTTGATTCAGATACAAGCTGTTGCTGTTGAGCATAGAGATAAAAACCGGAATCTTGGAATGGTAAAAATGTTCTAGCATAAGATCCCAACCCGTTCCTTTCAACTCCGCCTGGATATCAGTAGGAGGATAAGCCAGTAGGGATTTGTCCTCCGCCATTTCAATATTGATCACGACAGGCTTTACCGTTGGATAAGATTGGGAAAGTTTTACCAACACCCAAAAAACAAAAGCTATGCCAATACAAGTGATTAGCATAGCCCTGTCCTGTTGTAGCTTATAGGAAGCTATTTTTTCAATGAGCTTATTCACCCGCATTGAGAGAATCAGTCATCTCCTTGGAAATGGCACTTTTTGTGATTCTGATATAGGTTTTTGTACCTACTTCTAAGGTTATAATTTCATCTTCAATTTTATTGATTTTTCCTAGAATACCACTAGAGGTAACCACATCATCTCCTTTCTCTAGGGCTGCCATAAATTTCTTTTGTTCATTCTGACGCTTGGTCTGTGGTCGAATCATAAAGAAATAAATGATCAAAAACATAGCGCCGAAAAAGAGCAGATTGAATGTTCCAGCACCCGCTTGTAGTAATAAAACGTCTTGATACATGTGTTTAGTTTTGTGTCACGAATTCGGCTGTGTTTCCTTACCGGGTTTCACATAGCCTTTTAAAAAGACCTTTGAAGAAGCGGGGTAAGTATTAGCCGTTATAGTAATTGGTTTGCTTTGTGCCTCTATTTTACCTTTTGTATTAAATTCTACTTCAATTTTCCCCGTTCCTCCTGGTGCGATAGGTTCTTTTGGCCACTGCGGTACCGTACAACCACAGGTAGAACGAGCATTACTGATGATTAAGGGCATTTTACCGGTATTAGTAAAACGATAAACATGCTTCACCACAGCTCCCTCTGCTACCTCTCCAAAATCAAAAATATCTTCCTCGAAAACCAGCTTAGCAATATGCACCGTGTCTTCGGGTTGCTTGGCAGAAATCGGATTTCGGATAATGTCAGAATTAGTAATCGCCGTTTCGCTAGTGATCTCTTCAATTGACTTTTCACTATTGCCCCCCATCTGATTCTGACAGGCAATTATACTCACTAGGGATAATAACAGAACAATGTTTCTTTTCTTCATCAAATACTATTTATAACAGTAAGTGTAAAGGTAAAAAAGATTTCTAAGTAGTACCAACCTTAACGTCATCAATCAGACCTGCAGATTACCTATTCTCAATTACAAATTTAATTCCGATTTTCTACAAATAAATAAATTCTCCTTTGGCCAAATTTGAGGGAAAAAATTTTGTGCTCAAAAAAGCTGAAAAATCAATCGGCTAAATATATCTTCGCCGGCATGGAAAAGCACAAGTATAACTACGGTATTATTGGAAATAACTCCTTTTTAGCGCTAATCGACACCTATGCAAATGTTGGCTGGATGTGTTGGCCACGATTTGATAGCAGCTTTATCTTCGGTACCTTATTGGATGAGGAGAAAGGAGGAGGCTTTTCTGTTACACCGGAAAAGGAGATTATTAAGCATTCGCAGCAATACGTCAAGAATACGAATATACTAGAGACCCATTTTGAATGCAGTGATGGTAACTACAAAGTAGTTGACTTTGCACCCCGCTTTTTCCAAGATGATAGGGCCTACAAACCACTAATGCTTATCCGGAAAATTGTTCCTACCGAAGGGCGGCCTAGAATTAGGGTTTCTTGCCAGCCTAGAGGAGAATATGGAGAAGCGGTTCCTAATAAAACCTTCGGTAGTAGTCATATTCGTTATGAAGGTCTACAGGATCACGTTCGATTGACAACGGATATTCCTTTGACTTTTGTAGATGAGGAACAAGCTTTTGTGCTGAATGAAACCAAATACTTGATACTATCCTGGGGTGTTCCTTTAGAGGGGCCAATCGCTGATACGAGTGAGCGCTTTCTAGCCAAAACACGTGCCTACTGGGAATTGTGGGTACAAAATACTTCTACCGAGCATTTCCGTCAGGAGGCGGTTATACGCTCTGCGCTTACCCTAAAATTACATCAATACCAGGATACCGGTGCCATTATCGCTGGGGCGACGACTAGTTTACCCGAGTTTCCTGGTAGCACCAGAAACTGGGATTACCGCTTTTGCTGGTTCCGTGATGCTCACTATACCCTAAAGGCTTTAAACGACTTAAGTCATTTCAATATATTGCGAGATTATGCTCGTTTTGTTGAGAATATCGTCCTCAATGAAAACCAGCGTTATCATCCGCTTTATCCCATCACTATAGATCGAACCCCGACTGAAAAAATTCTGCCATTGACCGGCTACCGTGGGGAGAAACCGGTGCGAGTAGGAAACCAAGCCTATGAGCATATCCAGAATGATGTATATGGTCAAGTTTTGGTGACACTGCTTCCCTTTTTCACCGATAAGAGATTAGACAATACAGTCAGTGATTCTTTAATAGGCCTGGTAAAGCATTGTCTACACATGGTAGAAATAACCATGGATGAGCCAGATAATGGTTTATGGGAATTCCGAGGCACCTCACAGTTGCATAGCTATACCTTCCTCTTCCATTGGGCAGGTGGACATGCTGGACAAAAGATTGCTCAGGCCATTGGGGATGATGAAATGCTCAAGCATGCCCAGCAACTCGTCGCGGACGCCTCAGCGATGATTGAAAGATGCTATGATGAAGAACGAGGGGTCTACACACAGGCCGTTGGTTCTCCCAACCTAGACGCCAGTCTATTACAACTCATCAATATGGGTTACCTAGACCCGAATAGTGATAAAGCCAAGCAGCACCTTAAAGTACTAGAAGAAGAACTCCGTACGCCATCTGGCCTTTTCTATCGCTACAGACATGTAGACGATTTTGGCGCACCAGAGTCCACCTTTTTGATTTGTGCTTTCTGGTATGTCGAATCTTTAGCCCGTATGGGAAGACTGGAAGAGGCAATCACTATCTTTGATCGCTTGACGGAACACGGCAATCACTTGGGCTTATTGAGCGAAGATGTACACGAAGCTTCCGGTAGTCAATGGGGTAATTTCCCGCAAACTTACAGTCACGTAGGGCTCATCAATGCCGCTTTTGCCATTAGTAAAAAGCTGGATCAACCCATTTACTTTTAAGCCTATGAAAATATTCCTCATCGGATTTATGGGCTCGGGAAAATCCTTTCTAGGGCCTCGGATTGCGACGGCCTTGGACTGTCCTTTTTGGGACTTGGACTACCTGATTGAACAAAAGGCCGGGCAAGCCATTTCTGCGATTTTTGAAAACGAAGGAGAACCTCATTTCCGACTTTTAGAAAAACAGACTTTACAGGAAACGACGGGAATTACAGCTGCTGTTATCAGTACAGGAGGTGGAGCCGCCTGTTTTTTTGATAACATGGAATGGATGAATCAGCATGGTTTGACCATCTACCTACAGACCCCAGCTGCGCTGCTAGCTGAACGACTACAAGCGGAGATGGAGCACCGACCATTGCTCGCCCACTTAAGCCCTACTGAATTAATTACCTTCATTGAAAATAAGGTGACTGAAAGAGAAATTTTCTATACACAGGCTCAAGTGATCTGGGATCAACAGAAAGCAAATGAATCCGATTGGGCTTCTCTCATCGAAAAAATACGGACATTTCTGCCTGATCACGAATAGAATTGATAAATTTGGATGGTAACAACAGCCTTAGTCCAACATGTCTTATAAGCTCTCTATTCCTTTCCATGCTTTTCAACTCCATATCGGAGGCAATACTTTTTCTGTTCCTTTGACTGACCAGCAAAGTGTACGGGTAGATACCTCCTTGGATAATTTGCTCCACAAATTTGGAGAAAGTCTGCAACGTAAGGTGGTACAACAAGGGGCCTTAGATCGGATCATGGATGAAATACGAGAAGGCGATTTCGCTCAAGATACGGTAGCTGTTTCCTTTCCCAAGGCCAAGGACGGTATTAGCTATCCTCCCTTTACCCTTAGCTTCGATTGCTACTATCAACCCACTATTAATGGCTTCTCTGGCATGATTCCGGTCTTGGGTATTGAAGGCTTTGGTGCAGATTTGGAGACCTTGTTTATTAGTTTGGAAGAAAATATCCGCCTTGACTTTGCCAGGAAACGAAAGCTGAATGCCGTCCAACACATTTTGGCTAGCATGTGGTTTGAACAGACGTCATTGCACACCGGGGAAATAGACCTACTAATCCCTTCTCTTAGGGACTTGAATGAACAAACGACACAGAACCAAGATAGTATTCTTAAAAATGTAGCCACGCAACTTCAAACTCGGAAGAAAGTACTATACGGTTTCGAAGAAGAACTCAATCAGCTTTACAAGGGCCTGCAGAGCAAGTTCAACAAAAATATCTTGTTAGTAGGTCCGCATGGGGTAGGTAAAACTACCTTGGTTTGGGAATTGGCGCTGCTTCGAAAAAGACGAAAGCAAAAAGGACAAATTTGGGAAACGACCGCCTCCAATATGATCAAGGAACTGATGGGGGAAACCGGTTGGCAGGACAATCTCTCCATTCTTTGCAAAGAGCTTTCGGAGACAGAAGACTTTTTGTACATCAGAAACTTAATGGAATTATTTGAAGTCGGCAAATCTGAAGGCAATCAAGTATCCATGGCGCAGTACATGCGAACGTTCATTAGTCGCGGCGAAATTAATATCATCGCAGAGTGTACGGAAGAGGAAATGGCGAATATTGAATTGCGTAGTCCCAATTATCTCTCCTTCTTTCAGGTCATCAACTTGCAAGCTCCAAGTGGAGAGAAACTGGATCAGATTATTGTAAAAAAGGTCAAAGATATTGCGTTTAATAAACGGATAGAAATAGAGGAAGATGCGATCCGTGAGGTGATTCGACTGAATCAACGTTTCAATCCTTACTCGGGAATGCCAGGCAAACCTATTCACTTTTTTGAAAGCATTCTCATCAATAAGAAACACGCCAACGAGGGGGCTGGTACTGGCTCTATCAACATATCTAAAGAAGAAGTCATTCGCTATTTCTGTGAGGATTCGGGGATGCCCCTATTCATGGTGGATCCCGCCCTGCCGATGGAAACCGACAAAATAAAAGCGGATTTCAATAGTAGAATTTATGGCCAAGAAGAGGCCGTAAATGGTTTGGTAGAGATTCTTGCTGCTGTGAAAACTGCCTTGGCCAGGAAGGGACCTGTCTCTTATACACATCTCCGAGCCCACGAGACCGAGGCTGATCTCG
>CAJXUM010000498.1 GCA_913060855.1 uncultured Lewinella sp.
CAGCGTCAGATGTGTATAAGAGACAGCCTTCACTACATGAGCAAAACTATGTACACTCTTCGGAATCGAATTGCTGATTTTTGTCCAGCTTGCACCATAGTCATCCGTCTTATAAATATAGGGATCAAAATCACCCATTTGGTGCAAATCTACGGTGATATAGGCTGTCCCTGCGCTATACCTGGAAGGTTCGATATTAGCGATCGTTCCCCAAGGTGGAAGAGCAGGAATATTGGCGGTAAGGTTGTTCCAATTTTTACCTCCATCTCTTGTTAATTGTACCTGTCCATCATTCGTACCCACCCAGATCAGACCAGTTTCCAAATCTGATTCTTCAATAGCGAATAAGGTTGCCCCATCAAAAGTCATCAAGTTGTCAATAGCTACGCCACCGGAATTCTGCTGGTGATCTTTTAGGTTTAGCGTGAGATCGGGGCTGATGATTTGCCAACTTTGGCCACCATCATCGGATTGGTGCACAAACTGGCTCCCTACATATACGCGGTGTTTGACATGGGGAGAAAAGCTCAAAGGAAAATTCCAATGCCAACGATACTTCATCTCTGCTGGCGTCCAACCATAGCCGGCTTCTGGCCAAACGCGCACCTCGCGGGCATAACCCGTGCGAAGATCAAAGCGTTCCAATCCGCCATCATAGCAACCCGACCAAATGATGTTATTGTCATTCGGATCGGCTTTGGCAAAACCACTTTCACAGCCGCCTACGCCTTGCCATAGGCCAACTGGAATATAGCCTTGCTGACTATTACTAGGTCCGCGATAAGACCAGCCATCCTGGCGATTGCCATATACATAGTAGGGAATTCGATCATCGACTGAAACATGATACATCTGGGCAATAGGTAACACGACCCGATTGAAGCTTTTTCCTCGATTTATACTCATACTCGCACAGCCATCATGGGCGACCATCATGCGGTCAGGTAGGGTAGGATCAATCCACATATCGTGATTATCACCACCGCCTCTTGGTGGCCTCTTCATCAAGGTTTTTCCACCATCTTCCGACTTGCTGAATCTCACACTTAGAAAGTAAATCTCTTCTGGATTATCGGGCGCCACCACGATTCGGGTATAGTAAGGAGCCCGTTCGTTGATGGTATGATTGCGTGTCCGTAATTCCCAGCTTTTACCCCCATCGGTAGAGCGATATAAGGCCGGACTATCTATTTCAAACAGCGCATAAACAATATTCGGATTACTATGCGAAATGGCTACCGCTGTTTTGCCAACGGGATTAGCTTCTCCTCCGGGCAAACCATTTTGGGTCATAGGTTCCCAAGTATCACCACCATCGGTAGATTTATAGATTCCACCTCCGGGGCCGCCACTAGTAAGTCCCCAAGTATTGATATGAATCGACCACATGGCTGCATATAAGATATTGGGATTTTGTGGATCAATGACTAAGTCAGCAGCACCTGTTCCTTCATCTACAAAAAGCACCTGTTCCCAATTCTTTCCACCATCCTTACTACGATAAACACCACGATCCTTTTGAGGCCCATAAGTATGACCCAATGCGGCTGCGTAAACGATGTCTTGGTTGTGCGGATGGACGACGACTCGCCCGATTCTACCCGTCTTTTCCAATCCCATCTTTTCCCATTTCTTGCCGGCATCTACTGATTTGTAAATACCATCTCCCATGGCGTGTGCGGGTCGAATAACAAAGGTTTCACCCGTACCGACCCACACTTGATTGGGATTGGAAGGAGCGATCGCGATGGAACCTACCGAGGAGACACCTTGTTCATCAAAAATGGGCTTCCAATTTAGCCCGCCATCTGTTGTTTTCCATAGTCCGCCTGAGGCTGCACCAATATAATTGACCATTGGATCACCAGGCACACCTGCGATAGCAATCGCTCTATTGCCCTCTGGCCCAATAAAGCGGAAAGGCAGATGATCAAAAGTACTCGGATCCAATTGTTGGCTATAAGAAAAAGAGAGGATGCCGCAAAAAAGAGCAAGAAGGCAAAAGTATTTTCGCATGTGAGTCAGAGTTTTATTGGACAAGATAAAAAAATGAAGACAAGGAAAGGACAATAGGTGAGGAAAACTGAGGTCTCGTATTTGTGCGCTGGTCCCTACTCGACAATGATATCAAATCGATCCAATAAACCCGCTAAACCATGGCTAGAAAATTGCGCGCCTTTAAGCTTGTTTTGGGTGGGGTCAATGCGATAATTATAGGCCGAACGGAAGTCAGCCTCTTCTAGCTTAGTTTGGTCAAAGTTGGTCAGGTGCAAGTCGGCACCCGTAAAAGAAGCGCCCTTGAGATCGGCTTCTGCAAAGTCAGCATTCTCTATTTTGCAATCTGCAAAAGAGGTTTTGACCAGCTTCTTTTGGGAAAAATTGGTAAAATCCAGTTGGCAATGGCTAAAAGATAATTGGAGGAGAAAATCATTGCAAACTTGGAAGTCGATACCGATCATTTTACAATCAGTAAATGTGACGGTTTTGAAACCAGTACCTAGCACTTTTAACATACTGAGATTACAGGATTCAAATTGGCAGTCGATGAAGTCAGTGCCAGAGAGGTCCGCATTGGAAAAATCACAGCTTACGAATTTACAGTCTACAAATTCCTTTTTGCGCAAATCCTGATCGGCATAATCTTGATTGTTAAACACTTCATCTTCATAGTAGAATGCGGTCATGATTTTAATGTTTCATATTTGAAATCTACCCCAACATAGGCTGAAAGATTATGAATCGAGATATTCATTCAAGTCGGTATTCTGCAGGGCATTTTTCATGGATTCATGAGCCCATTGGGCGTGTTCTTCCGGAGTTTTGGCATCGAAAGGCGCGAATGAACTACTGGTGCCAGCCAAGTATTCATACGGGCCATCTTCTTCAAAGTAAGGGCCTGCGACTCCCATCATCCAACCGAGATCGGACTTCGGTTTTGGGGCCTCCATTTTGAATTTAAATACATAATATAGGAAAGACTTACTTTCTCCCTTTAGCACATCGTCTAAGAATACAGTCTGTACAAATTCGATTTGATCTGGGGGACTTCCTTCCGGATTATCATACACCAACCATTGTACCAAGGATGACTCTGCTCCCACCTGTTGATCTAAGTGCTTAGCTGGAAACAAATCCGTCTTATCATATTCCTTAAGTACCATGTATAGCTGCATTCTAACGGCTGAATTATCGGCCAATTTATCTATCAATTCTTGATTGGGCACCTTGTTTTTATCTAAGGCAGCCAAGATGGGAGAAAGCAGTTTGAAAAGAGACTCCTGCCCTCCTTCACTGGCCTGACGAAGGCTGAAATAACGATAGCCAATGAATACAGCAACAGGAAATAGAATGGAACCGATGATGAGTAGTGTAGTGTTCATTTTTGCCCTCTGTTATGATTCGGGAGGACAAAGATAATCGCTTATTTGTAATAGCACTAGGCTTCAAGTCTTAACTTATACTACTGGGCAAAGGTAGAGGTCAGAGGTCACCTGGCTTGCAGATAGGCAGGAATGACAGAAGAGGGATGGGCTAGATTTAAGGCAGGAGCCCCACCTCAGCAGTTTCTTTTCTCGCTTCTGTCTTCTAAAAGTCTAGTAGTATGGTCTTAACTAAGCCAGATCTTGTAATACATCAGCCTGCTAGGCCTTTAGATCTAACTTATCAAGGTGAGCATATCGTTCATAAGCTGGAAATGCCAATTTGGCCGTCTTTAGATTTTCAGCAAAGAGCACATCCTCTCTCAATTGATAATAACATAGTCCAATATTATAGTAGATATCGGCCTTTTGTCCGTATTGAGTGGTCGAAAAGGCATAATGCGTGAGAGCATCTTGGTAGTAACCCAAATCATAGAATAATCCCGCGAGTTCAAAGGCAAGGTCGTAAGATTCGTTTAGGGTAAAATACATCTCCCATATTTTTCGGAGTACCTGGCCTAAGCGGCGACGTTCATTGAAAGAAATGTGGGTCGTGACCTGACGCAAACGCGGGAGTATATTGATGAAAAAAGCAGAATCATAGGAAAAAAGGCGAATCATTCCCAGCAATTCCAATAAGCCCATTTGGGCAATATGCTTGTAGGTAAATCGCTTAAAACTATTAAAATCATCTGGCCCAAATTCATCGACGGACCGGCGATAAGCCGCCTTCGTCTCCCGATAGTTTTCGCTTTCGGGCAAGAACAATAGACAGGCTAAATCCAAGTGGAAGTTGGAAAAGCTTGGAAATAAGGCCGTTCCGCCGTCTTTTTTACAATAAGCGCCTAAGGTGTGGTAATTGACCCAGAAGGACATGCTACCATGGGTAATCATTTCTGGTTCCTTGCTGTTTTCAAGGTCATGCATTTCGTGAAAGCCTTTGTCCATCGATAGCAGCATCAATCCCTTTTTGGATAATTGCTGGAGGTTAAATAAACACTGAATGCCTTGTTGCGGAAAAAACAAAAAGGAATTGAAAAGGACGCCTCTATAGTTCTCGAGTAATTCGTTCAGGATATCACTTTGGTAGAAAGGACTTAATAACGGCTCGGTATGAAAAGTGAGTTGGATGTTTTTCAGCAAGGTTTCTTCATCCATTTCGTTTGGATCTTCCGTCGAGTTTAGCGCTACCTGGCAACTGGCGATTTTCTTACCCTCAAAATGAAAGAGATCGCTGGGAATGGAGTCGAAGAAGTAATTGGCGATGGCTATTAGAGGTTGTTGAAGGCTATCCGCTGATAGTTCGATACCCTTTTTTTTCAGTTGAATAGTCTTACTACTTAGGCCATTAAAAAAGGCGACATCTAGTTTTCCTTGTTCAAAAAAGGTTTGAAACTGTGGATGTTGCTCAAAGAACTGGAGGCTATCCGCTATAATATCACTTAGTATGTAGCAATAGGGCGGTAAATTGCGCGCTGCCTCTTCAATGAGCTGTTCCAAATGCTGTAAGATATGAAAGGCTAATCGGCCCTGCCCAGCTCCCAATTCCAATAAATATACTGTTTCTGTTGTTTGTCCTTTAGCGGCGAGGTCTTTCAAAAAAGCGAAAATCAAGTCGGCATAGGTTCTACCCACCATGGCATTGCTAGACAGATGATGTGGCACTGCTCCTTCGCGCCAAGCCTCGATTCCTTGTGAATGATAAAAATCCCGATTGAGTTGCCATATCAGGCTTTCTGAGAAGTTGGTTTTTGCTTGTATTTCATAGGATGAGGAAGACATAGGGGTCAAAATTAGTCGGTGAAGAAATGCATCTTAGACCGAGCCAATTCGAACTACTGCTTTCAGTAGCCGCAAAGAAACCAAGCATCAAATGTAGGACAAAGGTACACTTTATTAAAGAAGTCATTGCAGGCCAAAAGTTCCATCTCAAAGCTCACCCGCCAACTCCTCAACCCGCAACCCCATCCAAAGCCGCAACCAAATAATCAACATCAGCCTTAGTGGTGAAAATAGCCAGTGAAATTCGGAGGCCATTAATGTCGTGGGAACGCATGGGCCGGCAATCAATTTGGTATTCTGCTGCCACTGTCTCTTATACACATCTCCGAGCCCACGAGACCGAGGCTGATCTC
>CAJXUM010000499.1 GCA_913060855.1 uncultured Lewinella sp.
ACGAGATCAGCCTCGGTCTCGTGGGCTCGGAGATGTGTATAAGAGACAGTATAATTTGCGACCAAAGTTATAAAGTAGGACTAAAGTGACAATACCACAAATGGCATTGGGGAGACGAGCCGCAAATTCATTCACGCCAAAGATTTTCATGGAAAGCGCTTGCGACCAAAAAAAGAAGGGTGGTTTTTCCCAGAATGGATGGAAATCTATGTAGACCCGCGTGTACTCACCATTAATGAGCATTTCGCGACTGATCTCCGCAAAATTAACTTCATCCCAGTCAAAAAGATGTACACCACCTAAGAAAGAAATGAAAAATATAGCACCTAAACCAGCGAATAGGAGCGAATAACGTAAGGCTTGCTTATCCATATTTACTTCTTTCTTCGATTGAAGAAATTTAATATTTTACTGACGAAATCATCATTGATTCCCAGCCAGCCTTTGAGGTGATTGTAGATGGCAATGAGCTGCTTATCCAAGTAAATAAAGAGACTTTTTATACCATCTCCCGGTCGAGCTCGATAATTGGTAGCTTTTTTCCGTGGGGCAGTCTCTTCTGCTGTGAAATAATATAGAGCGATTGATTTACGCGTCATGCCCTCGGGGCACTGAATCGCCTCTGGGAGGCCGTGAAAAGAATCCTCGTCGGTATTAAAAATCACACAGCGATTGAAAATTGGGCTGATCTTCTGCACGCAATTTTTCATATCACGCGACCACAACTCCAAATCTCCTTTGTAATCCTCCAGCCAATCCTCATTCAAATAGACTAACACATTTACTCTGCGGCGCCAATTGCGCTTATGCGGATGTACGGTGAAATCGGCGTGGATATTCAAATAACCTCCTCGCTGACTTTGATGCAGCCCTCCACCTTCCAAACTTGGATCGGCTTTTAGTCCCGGAATACCAGTCAGTTTGCTCAAGGAAGCCACAAAAGCATCTGAGTTGAGTGCTTTGATTACTTCCTGAAGAAAACCAGGAATGAGATCCATTTTATTCAAACCATGCTTTTTTTCATTGACATGGACATAATGAATCCAACCCGCATCTTTGACTTTAGGGAAAGAGGCCATTGCCTTATGTGCCGCCCATTCTTCCAAGAAAGCTTCAAATTTGCCATGGGGGTATGGGGAAGCAGTTTGATAAGCTTGGCTGCTCGTTTCGAAGATGGAATCCCATTTTTTTACATCTAGGATTCCTTGCGTCGTGTCTTGTTGAACCATGCTAGGAGTTGATTAGTAAGGCGATAATGGCTACAAATATAAAATTAATGATTGATAGACTGTAGCACATTTACCCCCACTTACGCAATTGCTTCAACACTGCCTCAAAATCCTTGTGCAAAGGCCCTTCAAAAACCATTCTCTCCTTAGAAACAGGGTGGTCAAAACTTAGTTGCATAGCATGCAGGCTTAGTCGTTTCATTAGCGGGCGTTCCACTTGGTCTTTTCCCAAGTGATAAGAACGTCCTTTAATAGCCGAAAGTAGAATGCCTTCATTTTCATGGTAGATGGGATCGATGGCCAAAGGACATCCTATGGCTTTGAGATGTACTCGAATTTGGTGAGTACGTCCGGTCTTTATCTCAACCTCTAGCAAGGAATAACCTTTAAACGCCTCCACTTTCTTATAGAGCGTTAGAGACGGTTTTCCCGATTTTAGAATAATCATCTTACCGGGGTGATGCGGATTGGGGGCAATGGCCCGGTCTATTTCCCCTTCTTCTTGAATGGGACTCCCTTGCACCAAAGCCAGATACTTTTTCCCTACCGTCCGATTTTCAAACTGCAGAGAAAGGTCGCGATGAGCGCTTTCATTCTTAGCAAAACACAATATACCACTGGTGTCTTTATCCAAGCGGTGTACCACCCAGATTTGACCATATTTGGCATTTAATAGATCCTTTACATTAGGTAGCTCTGGTCTGAAACGATCGGGCAAAGTCAATAAGCCCGAAGCCTTATTGACAATAAGAAGCGTTTCATCCTCGTACACAAGCTCAATTTGACCTTTTCTTTTCATAGGAAGTAACTAAAATAGATCCTTAAATTTTTGCTTACCCTGGGCATAAAATTGCCAAACGATACTTTTGTGATAAACAGCAGTTAGTGCTGAAACGGGCTTTAACTGAACTTTATCGATCAAGCCTTGATACATTTTGCGTTTTTGCCAGGTACTGGGTATCTTAGGAATAAAATGCCAATGGGCCTTTAGAATTGAAAATATTAAAGCGAATTTACCTTGGGATAGAAAGAGAAGACCCGCTAATCCATCGAGGATAAGTCGAAAGGGGATCAACCACAAGACTTTTGTGATCGGATCGTTCTTGACAATATTATATAGCGTATTCCGGAAATTAAGATAGACCTTTCTTGGGGTATCGTAATTAAGGGTTCCTCCTCCCACATGGTAAACAATCGATTCAGGTACGACCTTGATGCTATAGCCCGCGCGCTTGATTCTCCAGCAAAGATCAATTTCTTCCGCATGGGCGAAATAGTCGGAATCGAAGCCGCCGATTTGATGAAACAAAGGCGCTTTGATAAAGAAGGCGGCGCCACTGGCCCAGAATATCTCAGCTGGATCGTCATATTGTCCCTCGTCTTTCTCAGTAATCCCGAAAATTCGGCCTCGACAGAAGGGGTATCCCCATTTGTCGATCCATCCTCCCGCTCCTCCCGCATATTCAAAGGACGTTTTATCATGAAAGGACAGTATCTTAGGCTGACACACGGCCACTTCGGGCTGTTCTGCAAAGATTTTCATAATGGGTTTAATCCAGCCGGGCGTCACTTCTACATCGGAATTGAGAAGAATGTAGAAATCAGCTTGAATCTGTTCCAAGGCTTCATTATAGCCCCGGGCAAAACCACCGTTCTCGGGTAATAAAAGCGTTTTTATACCCGTAAAGCTGGACAGCACTTCCCGCGAATTATCGGTACTGGCATTATCGGCCACATATATGCTTAGGTTTTCATATTCGCTCTCCAAGACATAGGGAAGAAACTGTTTTAGGTAGGATTGACCATTGTAGTTCAGGATCACGATAGCTACTTCTGGTAAGTTGTGTTCGCCACTACTTTGCAGACTGCTTTTGGTCTCCCAATCGGCCAATGCCGATAAACTATTGGCTTGATCCTCTTTCAATTTCTCCTTTAAAGCATCCAGCCCATCAAAACGCATATCATGCCTGATGAAATCAATGAAGTTGATTTGTATATGGACGCCGTATAAGTCACCCGAATAATCAAAGATGTTAACCTCAATCGTTTTATTGTCATGTTGGACAAGTGTAGGGCGATCACCGATGTAAAGCATGCCCCCATAGGTTTGTTTTTCGATTACTACTTGCACCGCATAGATGCCATGGGGCGGAACTAACTTGTGTTTATCTTCAATCTTAAGGTTAGCGGTGGGAAAACCAATACTTGTCCCTATTTTCTGTCCATGTACCACCTTTCCAGTGAGCATAAAAGGGTGACCTAGCAATTCACGGGCAGCGGTCACATCGCCCTCATCCAAGGCCTGTCTGATTTTAGTAGAACTGACAGCGATATCCTGTATCTCTTGCTTTTCAATCTCAATTACCTTATAATTCAACTTATCCCCGTGCCACTTCAAGTAGTCGATATTCCCTTGCCGGTTTAAACCGAAACGGTGATCATAGCCAATAACGATGTGACTGGGTTTAAAACGACCTACCAAGAATTGTTGAATGTACTCATCGGCAGTTTGCTGAGAAAACTCTACCGTAAAAGGAACCACAACAAGGTTGTCAATGCCATAACGTCTAAACAGGGCTACCTTTTCTTCAATCGTCGTGATCAACCGAAGGCTATTATCTCGCGGGTACACCACTAGCCTTGGATGCGGATGAAAAGTAATGATGACGCTTTCACCTCCGACCTTCTTTGCCAATTGCCGAACTTTTTGAATGATTTTTTGATGACCGCAGTGCACGCCATCAAAAGAACCGATCGTTATCACGGCTTCTTTGAAGTCTGGCAAATCCTCTAAGTTATAGAATACATTCATATGGCTGCAAATGTATACTTTTCCGAATTTTTTCAGGTGTATTTGACCTGCTTTTTAGTAAAAGCGGAAGGGAACCTACTTTTAGGTCATAAACATCGACTTGCTTCAAAAAGTTATTTTATCAGCTGATTTTACTACTCCCCAGTACCAAATGCGAGAATAATTATTAATAAATCCTGATTGTAACCAACCTACTACTGCATTAATTGTTTATTTGTTAGTAGTTTTGAGTCTAATTTTGAAAATTATGGAATTGGATAAAAGTATAGTAGTAAAGGCATTGGCGAAAGTTAAGGATCCAAGCTCTGGACAAAGTATCATCATGCTAAATATGGTACGTGACTTGTCCATTGAAGGAGAAAATGTAACTTTCACTATTGAGCTAGCCAGTTTAAAGACAGAGCATAAATCGGAATTAAACTTTGCTTGCATAGCGGCAGTCCAAGAGGCTTACCCCTCAGCTAACGTACATGTTCATTTGATGGCTAATAATCCGACGGCTCAAGCGCCAACGAAAGTTTTGCCACAAGTGAAAAATGTCATAGCGGTAGCCTCGGGCAAAGGTGGTGTCGGGAAATCTACCGTAAGTACCAATATAGCACTGGCACTCAAGAAATTGGGCGCAAAAGTAGGACTCTTAGATGCCGACCTGTATGGCCCTTCTATCCCTACTATGTTGGGACTCAGTGGCAAAAGGCCGCAGGTGCAAAACTTGTACGGCCAACCTAAGATTATTCCCCTGGAAGCCTATGGAATGCCTGTTATTTCGATTGGTTTTATTATCGAACCAGAACAAGCCGTAGTCCTTCGAGGACCTCGTCTTTCGGGCATTATCAAGCAGTTTATCAATGATACAATATGGCCAGATCTGGATTATTTGATAGTAGATTTGCCTCCTGGAACCGGTGATATTCAATTGAGTTTGGTGCAATCTGTTCCAGTCACTGGTGCGGTGATGGTAACGACTCCTCAGGAAGTGGCGGTGGTAGATGCCGTGAAGGCCATGAATATGTTTATGCTCCCCTCGGTCAACGTGCCGATTCTAGGGGTGGTGGAAAACATGTCTTGGTTTTCTCCGAAGGAACTTCCGGATAACAAATATTACCTATTTGGACAAGGCGGTGGCAAGAAGTTGGCCAAAATGAGTCAAACGGTTCTATTAGGACAAATCCCACTGGTTCAGGCCGTGAGAGAAGCTGGAGACAAGGGTAAGCCAATCGTGTTGGATGACGAGCCACAGACGCAAGAAGCGATTATGGAGGTGGCAAAGAATATCGCTAGACAAGTAGCGATTCGAAATGAGATGAAAGGACCAACAGAGATGGTGCAAATAAAAACACAATAATGTTTTTTTTGTACCTTACAGAAGGTACGGATACAGATCATATTTCTAAAATATAATCAATTGGATGTCAACTATTGAGAAAGAGGAGTTAATGACCAGAATAGATAAGGCTTTAAATGAGGTAAGGCCTGTCTCTTATACACATCTGACGCTGCCGACGAAGAGG
>CAJXUM010000500.1 GCA_913060855.1 uncultured Lewinella sp.
CAATTAAAGGAGGTCAAGGACTTCAAAATCATCGGTACTTCTCGTAAAAATGTAGATGGCGTTAAGATCGTCACCGGACAGCCGATGTTCGGATTGGACTATCGTAAGGAAGGGACACTGATTGCCATGATTGCCCATCCGCCTGCCTTTGGGATGAAGCTTAAGTCAGTAGATAATTCTGCGGCTAAACAGATGCCGGGGATTAAAGATATTTTCACGATTAAGACCTTGGAGGATGGTTTCGAAAGGGGCGGATTTGACACCAATACTTTCCCAGAACTAGCCGTGGTAGTCGGTACTTCCACCTGGGAAGTGATGAATGCCAAAAAAGCGCTAGAACTGGAATGGGAATCTTTCTCCGATCATACGGTTACGGTAAATGGCTGGGGTGGAAAAGAGGAAGTGAAAATACCTGCCGGCTTAGAAAACACTACCGATCATCTGGCAAAGATGGCCGAACTAGCGGCAAAACCGGGCAAAGTGAGTCGTAAAGACGGAGACCCCGAGGCTGCTTTCAAAAATGCTGCTCAAGTGATTGAGCGTACCTATACCGCTCCCTTCTTGGCACACAACTGTATGGAGCCCATGAACTTTTTTGCCCATGTAGAAGGGGATAAAGTTCAGCTAGCTGGCCCGATACAGGGGCCGTCAGTTCTCGAACAAACCGTATCTGCTCGACTCGGCGTACCCATCGAGAATATAGAAATTGAATTGACTCGAATGGGTGGTGGCTTCGGACGGAGAGCTTACGGCCATTACATCGTAGAAGCGGCGCTTATTTCCCAAAAAATGAACGCGCCGATCAAATTGATGTATACCAGAGAGGATGATATGACATTTGGTATTTATCGTCCAGCTTATTATGCCACTTACCGAGCAGCATTGGATGAGAATAATGAATTGACTGCTATACATATAAAAGGTGGCGGTGTTCCAGAAAGTCCAGTGTTTGCCAACCGCTTTCCCGCTGGGGCAGTAGACAATTACCTGGCAGAGGAATGGGCCATTGAATCCAATATTACCATTGGGGCATTTCGCGCCCCTCGCTCCAATTTCATTGCTGGAGCGGAGCAGTCCTTCCTCGATGAAGTAGCGGAAGCTGCTGGTAAAGATCCCATTGATTTCCGTTTGGCTTTATTGGAGCGCGCTACTAATGATCCTGTGGGTGAAAAGAATCAATACGATCCCGAACGCTATGCTGGCGTACTCAAACTCGTTAAAGAGAAGTCCAATTGGGGAGGACAGGAACAAGCCCAACTCCAACGTGGGGTGGCCGCTTATTTTTGCCACAATACGTATGCCGCACATGTGCTAGACCTGACTATTGAAGACGGGAAGCCGGTGGTCCAAAATGTTTGTTGCGCCTTGGATTGTGGCATTGTCGTCAATCCGGATGCGGCTGCTAATATGGCAGAAGGAGCCATTATTGACGGGGTTGGAAATGCCTTATTCGGCGCCATGACCTTCAAAGATGGTGTGCCAGAAAAGAATAATTTCCATACCTATCGAATGATACGGATGAGTGAGGCCCCAAAGGCTATTGATGTGCATTTCGTAGAAAACGAGATAGATCCTACAGGTATGGGCGAGCCGCCATTTCCACCTATTTTTGGCGCTATCGCTAATGCCTTATACAAAGCGACCGGGAAGCGTTCATATCATCAACCTTTCCTAGGCGACAAAAATGTGTTAGGCTAATTCATTAGGATCTGAACGAATAGTGTCTGCTGGTTACTACCTACAACCAGCAGACAATCAATACGTTGGCTAACAACTATTGAAGTAATCCAGCAACCCGGTCAATCAAGCCTTTTAAATGCTTACTTTCAGCTGGTGTTGGCATTATCAAAGGTGGGCGTACATCGCCAGCGCCTCTTCCAATCCATTCCGCACCCGCCTTGATCAAACTAACGGCATAGCCTTTTTTCTTGCTTCTAAGTCTGACAAAAGGAATGAAAAATTCTTTCAATATCTGTTCCACGACAGCCTTATTCCCGGCTCGAAGCGCTTTATAATAATGAATGGCTAGATCAGGAACGAAATTAAAAACAGCCGAAGAATACGTATTGACCCCAATAGACAAATAGGCCTCTGAAATGATCTCTGCGGTTGGAACTCCACCAATATAGACCAGGCGATCACCCACTGTCTTGATGATATCATTGAGGTCTTGCATATTACCGGTACCGTCCTTTAGGCCAATCAAATTTGGACAAGCATCCGCCAATTCTTGGATATGTGGAGCGGATAAAATCCCATTGGATCGATTATAATAAATGACCGGTAATTTTGTACTGTTGATAATGGCCTTGGCATAAGCCACCGCCCCTTCTGGCGGGCAGCCTGTCAGATACGGAGGCATCAGCAATAAGCCATCGATTCCTGCCTCCTCTGCTATTCTAGCCAGTTCAATCGCCGCTGGAATACTACGCCCCACGCTTGAGATTACCGGCATTTTTCCATCAACAATTTGAGTTGCTGACTGGACGATTTGACGATACTCCTGTTGTGACAGGGAAAAGAATTCCCCCGTACCTCCCGCTACGAAGACCGTGGATATCTCATACGAAATAAACCACTTCAGCCTTTCATTGTAGCTATCCTTATCGAAATTTCCATCTGCATCCATATCGGTAATGGGAAAAGACAACAGCCCATCGCTTAGCGAATTTCTAATTTCTTGAAAATTCATTTTTTGTTTTGTTTTGAAGTGGTTTAAAAGTGGTTTTTTGCCCCAGGCTTCGTTCTTTTATCGCTCCTTAGCCTGCGATGCAGTTCAAAGAACACTACATTGATCCCAAAATACTGCTTCTCTAATTTCAGCGGATATTTTTAAACAACTTCTTTCTATAAAAAAGATTTTATACGCCATTAGATTGTATTAAGGTCAATGTTGAGCGCTATGGCATATGCGTACTGATATTTGTAAAGTCACTAACATTACCATAGATTGCTTGTTACAAGGAGATATCCTTAGTGGAGTTGTTTTTACCCGCTAACTTTTTTAAATTTCACTACGGTTTTTGATACAGCCAATGAAGATGAAATACCTATTCCTGTACTGTTTACTCTTATTTTCCCTATTCGGCGGGAAAATAAAGGGACAGCCCGATTATTTTAGAGAGGCGATTTTTCATAACCTGACCGTAGATGATGGTTTAGGGCATAGAACAACCAATGCCATTATTCAAGACCATGACGGATATATTTGGATCGGCACGAATAATGGCCTCAATCGATACGATGGCCATAAAATAAAGGTTTACCGCAGGGATATAAATGATCAATTTAGCCTACCTGGTAACCGCATTGCAAAACTCCTAATTAGCAAAAAAGGAAAACGCTGGATCATTACTGAAGCAGGCGATCTTTGCTGGTATGAAGCTGATCGAGATCGATTTGTCCCTTTCAATATAACCAATAGCGGAAGTGAGCAGCCAATCCGCGATATCACTGAAGATGAGCAAGGGAATCTTTGGATATTGACCACCCAAAACGAGCTTTATAAATCAATTGCCGAGCAAGAACTGCTAGTAAAACAACACATCGATACCAAGCAAGTAATTAGTAGAATTATCATCAACACCCAAAATAGTTTATGGGTAGAGTTCGTCAATGATGGCATCCGCCAGTACACTTTTTCTAGCGATACGCTATCGCTTACACAAGATTTTACAGCCTTGGGGCCATTGAGAATAATTGATGAAAGTCCGGACAACAAAATCTGGTTCGCTAAAAATCATAAAATTTATGCCTCAAGCCTTGAGGCAGGTGTAACTACGATCAGTGAATTTTGTGATTTAAACCTAATACTCCCGACTGTAAAGGGAGAAATTCGAGCGATTCAATTGGACAAGAAAGGGCGGATATGGGTAGCCTTTAATGGTTTTGGATTGCTACAGCTAAAGCAGAATGGTCGTCAGTTTTCTTACAAGCATTATCCCGGCACTTCCAAAATAGGGAAGGGACTAGGGAATAATCATATCATGGACCTATTCATTGACAAATACAATGTGTTATGGGTGGGTAGCCAGGCTGGGGTATTTTGGAATTATCTAAATCAAAAGCCTTTCTATCAGATCAGTAAGACTGAGGGGCAAAAAGAAAGCTTAACCAATAATATTGTACATGCGATCTATCGGAACCAATACCTGTGGATTGGTACACGAGATGGGCTATCCGTTATTGATACCAGCAATAATCAATTCCATAATTATAAAAGAGTTTCCAACAGGACTATCGATCAAGATGAAGGAGGTATTTCCTGTTTCTTACAAGATTCCAAAGGGAATTTCTGGGTGGGTACTAATAGCGCAGGGCTTTTTAAAGTAAAAAACCCGCATGAACCCGCTAAGCTTACTTTTCTTCCCATTGCCTCTGATTATTCCCCCAATTCTCGCTTACCCAGCAACAATATTGTCGATCTAGTGGAAGATGATTGGGGACGCATTTGGGTCGGTACAGATACAAAGGGCATTTACATCCTCAAGCCTCAATCTAAGCAGGGTAGCGATTACTATGATTTCCAACCGGTTTTAGCGGATGGATTACTGACTAATTTGTACAAAGATCCGTTTGAAAATACAATTTGGGCGGGTTCATGGAGGCGAGGAGTGATTAAGATTAGCTTGACTTCTCCGGCAGAACAAGTAATAAGTTACTTTCAACGAGAGGAAAATAATCGTAATAGTCTCAGCTATAATCATGTTAACCCAATGCTTAAAACGGACCCCAAAACGCTTTGGGTGGGTAGCATTGGTGGCGGGCTGAATAAGATAACTTTTAGCTCCCAAGATAGTGTAGCGTTTCAACATTTCACTACTCATAATGGCCTATCAGATAATACCATTCACACGATATTGGGTGATAATGCTGGGCACCTTTGGCTAGGAGGTACTGGCCTGACCCGCTTTGATCCGGAACAGGAAAAAACGATTCATTATGATACCCACGATGGCCTACAAAGCAATTTATTTATCATAAATGCGGCCTTCAAGGATAGTACTGGGCGGCTTTATTTTGGTGGCCCTTATGGCTTAAATTTCTTTACTCCTTCAGCGATCCAAAAAGAAGAAAGTTATCCGGATGTCGTCTTAAGTGGCCTGAAAATTTTGGATCAAAAGATCAGCGTTGGCGAACGAGTCAATGGTAGCATTGTACTAACAGCGCCACTGAATCAAAGTGACCAGATAATTATCAAGGAAAAAGGAAATGATCTCACCTTCGAATTTCTAACCATTCATACCGCTACCCCTTCTAAAAACCAACTACAATATCGGCTCGAGGGTCTACAGGAAGCTTGGGTTAATGTCGACGGAACCCAAGCTTCTATCACTTATTCCAATCTTCATCCGGGTCATTATACTTTTCAACTGAGAGCTAGCAATGGAGATGGCATATGGAATCCTAACACAAAGAACCTACAAATAGAGATTCTACCTTATTGGTACAAAACCAACTGGGCCTATGTGAGCTATATTCTATCTGTCTCTTATACACATCTCCGAGCCCACGAGACCGAGGCTGATCTCG
>CAJXUM010000501.1 GCA_913060855.1 uncultured Lewinella sp.
CGAGATCAGCCTCGGTCTCGTGGGCTCGGAGATGTGTATAAGAGACAGATTATATGTAGAGCAAATGACCAATTTTCTTTGAAATATTGAATCTTCTTTCTATTATTGCGCAGGCAAATGTTAAAATTAAGGTTTTCTTAACAAGTTTTGATCTTATATTTTTTCACTAAATTTGCTTGAAACCTTAGTTCTTCTTTCATATTTTTGAGTAGTGATAGAGAAGTGAATGGAAAAGAACAAAACATGAAGCAAAAAATAAATGCCTTTATTGCTGCTTTGTGTCAAAAAGATTATTCGAGGATTATTTAAATCCTTCATAATAACAGTCGGGTGATTTCTTACAAGAGCGAAGCATATTCATTTATGTCTTTGCTCTTTTTTTTTGCCCCTATTAGACTTTATGCTGAAATGGGTGGTAGGAAGCGAAATTATTTCAGCATAAAATCTATGGTGCTTCCCCCAATTTTCTGATGAAACGTGTGAAACCTAAATCAATCATTTCTAAAACCTTCACTCATGGTTAACTTTACCCTGGGCGCTGTGGATATCACCATCATGATATTATATACAGTGGCCATGATCGTCTACGGAATCTACAAAGGGAAAAGAGAAAGTTCTGAGGATTATTTTTTAGCTGGAAGAAACATGTTATGGCCCGTCGTGGGTATTTCTTTGTTTGCTGCCAACATTTCAAGTACCACGCTGATCGGTTTAGCGGGAGATGCCTATAGTACAGGTATTTCTGTGTTCAACTATGAATGGTCTGCTGTCGTAATCCTGATTGTCTTTTCTATCTTTTTCTTACCCTTTTATCTTAGTTCTCAGGTTTATACAATGCCCGAGTTCCTTGAACGGCGCTATGATGCTCGTTCTCGCTACTATTTTTCCTTTACCACGATTGTTGGTAACGTCTTGATTGAAACAGCCGCCCCTTTATACATTGGTGTGGTGATATTTGAACAAGTTTTCCCAGGTATTCCAACTAGTTTAATCATTATATTCTTAGCGGCAGCAGCAGCGGCCTATACCATTCCTGGTGGGTTGGCTTCGGTGGTGCATACGGAAGTTATCCAAGCGATTTTGTTGATTATTGGATCCATCATTCTTACCTTCTATACGCTAGACGCGGTAGGTGGATGGGATAATGTACTGGTCGTCATGCAAGAAAAGTACGAGGCTGGCATTCTGGCCAATTCGCCGGAAGACATGCTGAGTCTAATACAACCTGCGAATGATACCTCTGTACCCTGGACGGGTTTGTTATTTGGGGTGCCGATACTGGGTTTTTACTTCTGGGCGAATAATCAGTTTATGGTACAACGTACCCTTAGTGCCAAGGACTTGAATCATGGTCGATGGGGAAGTCTGTTTGCTGGTTTTTTGAAACTACCCGTTTTATTCATCATGGTACTGCCTGGTGCAATGGCCCTGGCTATGCCTGAACATATTTTCCCGCACCTTGAGAATCCAGACTTAGTCTATCCAGCCCTGGTATTCAACCTACTTCCGACCGTCTTGAAAGGGTTGGTATTGGCCGGCTTGCTAGCCGCCATGTCGTCCAGTATTAGTGCGACATTGAATTCTGCCTCTACCCTAATCACAATGGATTTCATCGCCAAGTTTAATCCTAATCTCAAAAGTAAACAACTAGTCCGCGCTGGGCAAATAGCGACTATCGTCTTAGTTGTATTGGCTGCATTGTGGGCACCACGAATCAAGGAATTCGACTCTTTATTCAAATACCTACAACAGGTTTTAGTCTATATCTCTCCACCAGTTGTGGCGGCTTTCTTTCTAGGTCTATTCTGGAAAAGAGCAAACCGTCATGGTGCTTTTTGGGGCTTTATCATTTCTGCGCTGATTTCTATTCTATTTATAACAAAGGGCAGTGCAGTGGCTCAGGTTGTAGGGGCAGTCATTCCCCCGTGGCTTCTTTCCAATGAAGTAGTAGATGCGGCAGGTGTAAGCGAAACGGTCTACTCGATTCATTTCCTACATCAAGCCTTCTTACTGTTTCTGATTGATGTTTTTGTCATAGTGGGAATCAGTCTAGCTACTCCCCCACCTGATCTAGAAGAAATTAAAGACCTCGTTTATACGCGTAAAGTATTTGACGAGGATACAGCCTCCTTGGAAGGACTCGTCTGGTATAAAAATTATAGAATACTAGGTTTAATCCTATTGGTACTGACATCGATATTAGTCATTTCATTCTGGTAATAGAGACTGATCTAAATCATCCTCAATTTTAGGTAATCAATTAGTTATCAATAATTTAGGATCAAAATAATAGTAGGCGGTTGTGGCTTGGATAAATCCTAATCCACAACCGCCTAATCCATAACCTATTGATAATCAACAAATAATAGGCATTTCAATATTTCGTACTATTCTCTATTCAAAATTAGGGAAGGCCCATCTTAAGCTAGTATTTCTTAGCAAAAAGCTATATATTCCGGCCGAGAGTAAATGATTGGTAATTATACTGCTGGATATTCCGTTAGATTGAGAAAAAGGCTAGAAATACTCCACTAACGACTTCAATTTTTAATGCTTTTCAATCACATTCATCCGGTAGTTCAAGGGTAATAAGATTAAGAATGATCAAAGCGCACGGTATACATAAATCCTATAATACTTTACATGTTCTGAAGGGCGTCAACTTGCAAATAGACGCTGGAGAGATCGTATCTATTGTAGGAAAATCAGGGGCAGGAAAAAGTACCTTATTGCACATTCTCGGTACGCTGGACCAACCCGATGATGGAAGCCTGACCATCAACAATCAGGACGTTGTTCGGCTCAACAATAGAAAATTAGCCAATTTCCGCAATCAGAATATCGGTTTTATTTTTCAATTTCATCATCTCTTACCGGAATTCACAGCACTAGAAAATGTTTGTATTCCTGGCTATATCAGTCAGAAACCAGAAGCCGAGGTGCAAGAACGAGCCAAAGAACTGCTCGACTACCTAGGTCTCACCGATCGCTTGACCCACAAACCCGGTCAATTATCGGGTGGAGAACAACAACGGGTGGCAGTCGCGCGTGCCTTGATCAATCAACCAGGAGTCGTCTTTGCTGATGAACCTTCCGGCAATCTGGACTCTGCCTCTTCACAAGAATTGCATCAGCTCCTTTTCGACCTTAGAAAAGATTTTGGGCAAACTTTCATTATTGTGACGCACAATGAAGAACTGGCCTCAATGAGTGATCGTCGCTTAGAAATGCAAGATGGACGCTTACTAGACACCTCAGCCACTTAGAATACCCAGTAATGGAAGCAAAAAAACCTACGCCCACACCCATTCCTACTTCTACCCCGAGGCAAACGCCTAGGCAAGCTTTTAAGAACCTCTATGATGCCACCAAAAGCTGGTTTCATGATTTCATGGATTTGAGAGAGGGACTGGATCAAGAAGGAACGATCATTTCCATTCGGAACAATAAAGAAATAAGAGGCGCCAATGCCTGGATGCTGATCTGTTCGATCATGATCGCTTCCCTTGGGCTCAACCTTAATTCGCCGGCGGTTATCATCGGAGCGATGTTAATTTCGCCCTTGATGTCACCCATCTTAGGGGTGGGGCTAGCGATTGGCACAAACGACCGGGAAGCACTAGTAGGTTCCGTCCGACATTTCGGCATCGCTATAGTTATTGCATTGATTACAAGTACTTTATTCTTCGCCATTACACCTCTAGACGAATTTACCGACGAGATGAAAGCGAGGACAGCACCGACCTTTTTCGATGGTTTGGTGGCGGTCTTTGGTGGTCTGGCAGGTATTATTTCCATTACCCGAAAGGACAAGAGTAACGCGATACCGGGCGTAGCCATTGCTACGGCATTGATGCCACCGCTTTGTGTAACTGGTTATGGAATTGCCGCAGGTGACCTGGAAGTAGCCTTCAACTCTTTTTACCTCTTTTTTCTTAACTCCTTCTTCATTGCTTTAACGACTTATCTCATTATTCGACTTTTACATTTCCCGTTCCGGGCTTACGTCAATGCAGCAGAAGCCCGACGTACGCGTTTGAAAGTAGCAGCCTTCAGTCTTTTAGTCATTGTACCTAGTTTTTTGATCTTTCGTACTGTAATTTCTGATTTGTCAAAAGAACAGAATATACAGGCCTTTGTAAAAGATAACTTTCCTAGAGACTGTATGGACTATCGCTTATTTCAGCCCCAACCCATGTCTAAAAATGTGCGAACTTCCTTCTGGGAACAAATCCAAAAACTATTTACCCTTAAACAGGCTCCGCCCACTGACTCTAGCACTTTAGTCTTACAGATGTTAGAGCGTACGATACCGGAGGATTCCTTTCCGCATTATGAAAATCTCATGCGGGAGAAATACAAAATCGACCACACTAATTTCCGGGCCATTCCCGATTACAGTATTGAATTGGAAAACTTTGACCGCAAGGTACAGGGGCAATTGACGGGGAAACTTTCGGCAGTATTTGATTCCCTCCAATCGGCACAGAACATACAAGTGAATGAAGGTTTGAGAATAAAAAAGCAATTGGAAAAACTAAAATCAGATTCCACGATCTTTGCTAATATTGTTACTGATGTCAAAACACTTTACAAAGAATTAGAATACCTCAGTGTGGCCCGAGATCAGTTTACAGATACAACGGATCAGAAAAAAGCGGTTCCTTTGGCCTTAGTAAGTTGGCAGGCTCGCACGCCCAATCGATTGCGTGATGAGTATGAAAAACGCTTGGCGAATTACATAAGGCAGAAAGCCAATATTGACACAATTGTTGTTATGCGAAAAATCAGATAATGAAAGCGCTATTACTAATAGATTTACAAATAGATTTTTGCCCAGGTGGTGCATTGGAAGTACAGGAAGGTGATCAAGTCATTCCGATAGCTAATCAGCTGATGGAGCAATTTGAGCTCGTTGTGGCTACCCAGGATTGGCATCCTGCTGATCATGGCAGTTTTGCTGCTAATCATCCTTGGCGACGCCCCGGACAAGTAATTGAGCTAAATGGCTTACAACAAGTATTGTGGCCTATCCACTGTGTACAGGATAGTTTTGGTGCTATGTTCCACCCAAGATTGAATCAAACCGGTATTACTAAAATCTTTATCAAAGGGACAGATCCCACCATTGATAGCTACAGCGGCTTCTTTGACAATGGCCATCGAAAGGCTACTGGCTTGGGTGAATACCTGAAAGAACAAGGCGTTACTGAAGTTTTCGTCATGGGATTAGCCACGGATTATTGTGTAAAATTCACCGCTATAGATGCTTTGGGTCTGGGCTTTGACACTCATCTTATCGTGGATGCATCTCGTGGCGTCAATTTACAAGAAGGCGATGTTGATCGTGCGGTAGAAGAAATGCAACAAAAAGGAATCAAAATTACATCTTCTGCCCAGCTTCTAAGCAATCCATAAGCATTAATATTAAAGTGTAATTTTCAAAACATTTCATACAATACTTTGTCTGTCTCTTATACACATCTCCGAGCCCACGAGACCGAGGCTGATCTCGT
>CAJXUM010000502.1 GCA_913060855.1 uncultured Lewinella sp.
TCTACACTATCCTCTTCGTCGGCAGCGTCAGATGTGTATAAGAGACAGCCAGATAAGATATCAATCACATTACCTCCACCTAGATTCGATCGTTGAATTTTTCCAGCTTTTCGATCAGTCCAGTAAAGGTGATTATTTTGCAAGTCAATTGCAATTCCATGTGGCTCCTCAATAATTGTCGTAATGATGGGCTCACGGTTACTACCATCGAGATCTGAGCGTTCGATTTGACTAGTACCAAAATCTACCCAATATAGCTTAGCGTTAATAAGGTCAACAGCTATACCTCTAGGTTCATCCAAGTTAGTCGTAATGATATCTTCAATATTAGAACCATTGAGATTAGAACGTTGAATTTTATCCAATCCACTATCCGACCAATAAATTTTTTGATTTACCGTGTCAATAGCAATACTGTATGGGGTCTGCAAGTCTTGTGAAACCAAAGGAACAATATCAGCCCCGTGAATAGAGGATTGTTCGATCATTTTATCACCAGCATCTGACCAAAAGAGTTTTTGTTGGGCATGCATGGAGTGCCCAAGGCTGAGGGTGTAGCATACCAAAATTAGAGCGCAATACTTCATTGTTAAATATTTTAGAGATTAATTAAAGACGCGAAACCAAAAACCGTGTACTTTCCACTTGGATCAACAATTTGTTGTAGTTGATTAATTTGAAACCCTGCAGTTTCTATTAAATAATTAAAAGCTTTCTTGTTAAAAGTAGTATAGTGATCAAGAAAGAACTCACTTCTATTGATTAAATTATTTTCTTTTTTCGGTATGGATCCATCAGGTAATTCAACGTATAAAATACCACCTGGAGCCAGTAGTTTCTGTGTGTATTTTAGAATGTCAATTGGATTTGTTACATGCTCTAATATTTTATTGAAGGTGATTAGATCAAATTGTTGACCTATTGGGTAATCTTCAATGGAGCCAGTAAAAGCGCCCTCGACACCAATAGTATTTAATGCATGATTGGTAGAGGCTTTATCAGGATCAAGACAATGAACGTTAAATCCAAACTTATTTAACTCATGTAGAAATACACCTGTACCACTTCCTACATCCAATACTTTCATCTTTGCAGGAGCTTTATCCTGCTTGTAAAGGTAATCAACGATGCGCAACACCCTGTGTTTGTTGTCAGATTTTGTATACGGGAATTGAATGATTTTTTGATAACGTCTTTCAAGATTCCCCTGAACAATCGCATCGTTATATTGTCCTTGATAGAAATCATCCGGGATAAGGTTGTCATGCCTATTAAAATAGACACCACAATGATGGCATTCGCAAATTTCACGATAATAGTCACCCTGGGTAATCCCATAATCGGTCTCTCCTACAGGTTTCTTATCCACTTTTTCCAATACTGAGAAGTTATTCTCCCCACACAAGTAACAATTAGATGTCATATATGATAGTATAAAATTGAATGTATTTATCTACTCAAAATAAGACCACTCCAGACGCTGGTGGGCGCTTAAATCAAGCTTAGTTTTTTTACCGATCAACTGTTTATACGCTCTAGCATCAATACCGTGATTGGGTCGCAGGTAGATGAGGTGTTGCTCATCGATCACCGTTCCTGCTGGAATGTTTTGTCGTGGATAAACCGCCCGCCGGAAAGTGACGACATGATCGCCCTCTACGGCCAGGGGACGCTTGATAGGATCTCCCTTTAAACCCTTTATGACCTTAATCTCTTCGGTCAATTGCAATACTTCAGCCTGGGTTAGTGACACTTCATGGTCTCGGAAACTTTTTCCCTCCCGACTATCCGTAAAGTGGAACTCTAAAATTTGAGCACCCATGGCCACGGCAATCGCCAATGCCTGATGTCCCTCAGTATGGTCAGAATAGCCCACAGGTAGTCCAGTGATACTTTTGTACGTCTGCATGACGGAAAGGTTGGCGGCCTCAAAAGGAATGGGATACATAGCCGTGCATTGCAAAATGGAAAGATACTGTGGGTCTTTATACAATGGGTCTACACGTTGTATAAATGCCACTGTTTCTAGTACTTCTTGTAATGAGGACAAGCCCGTAGATAGAATAATTGGCTTTTTTAGTTGCGCGGTAGCGGCCAGGATGGGATAGGCGGTCATATCACCTGAGCCGATTTTATAAATCGGCATATAAGGATCAATCCATTCGAAATAATCGGGATTCCAAACAGAGGCCATAAAACCGATTCCCGCAGCTTGGCACATTTCTGCCAAGTCTATGTAGTGGTCCTGGTTCAGTTCAAATTTCTTAAAGTGCTGATTTCGGACCGGATTTTCGACTCTACTTACCAAAGAGTCACCAGAATAGAGCTGGAACTTGATGAAATCTACATCTGCTCCAATAGCCAATTCCGTCAATCGTTTGGCGTATTCAAAATCTCCCTCATGATTACCGCCAATTTCGGCGATCAAAAGCGGACCATGTTTACCTTCCCAAGTATTTTTACTCATCTATTCCTTGCTTAGGTTTGCTTCATAATGGTAAAATCGAAACTTTACTATTTTACCATTACTCAAAATTACTGTCGTTCACTTATTTTCTTGGCCGGGATTCCACCTACTATAGCATAGGGCGCTACATCATCTTTTACCAAGGCCCCTGCTGCTATCACCGCACCATTGCCCACTCGCACCCCCTTCAAAATCTTGGCTCCCGTTCCAATCCAAACGTCATCTCCAATTTCTATGGCTGCTGTTTGGTTGGCCTGTTGATTGATCAATTGATCCTTTGCGATACTATGATCACTATCTACTAAGTAGACAAATGGGGCAATTAGACAGTTGTCCCCAATGGTGATTTTTTCTGAGGCAAACATATAGGTATGATAACCTACCGTCGTATTCTCGCCGATGCTAATCTGGGCCTGGGCGTTGCAAGCGCAAAGCCTCGCGCCCGACTTGATCACCATGCTGGCTCCCAGTGAAATATTCTTGGGGAAACGCATCAGGTGAACGTCGGTTTCAAAGAAAATACCCGCACCACAGAAACCGAGTCGGCTCTTCTGATACCAATATCGTAAGTGGTTAAATACGGTCCACTTCATGTGTTTTCTAAGCTGCTGATTCCCCATTTTTTAACAACTTCAATATATGCTTTGGTCGTTTTTTGCTTAAAGCGCTTCAAAAGTATTAATAAATGATGATATTGCGATTGCAAGCTCCTTCTAATGTACTTTGGATATGGGGATTATCAAGAGACAAGCTGTTAAGCAGAGTATCATCAACTATTTGGGCGTCGGTATAGGCGCCATTAGTATTCTTTTTATTTACCCTCGGGCAACAGAGATGGTGGGGCTCGCTCGATTTTTGATCGATACGGGCACCTTAATTGCTCCATTTTTGCTCATGGGGTTCGGGGGAGTAACTATTAAGTTTTTTCCTGAATTTAAGACGGAAGATGGGCGTAATAATGGTTTACTACCCTTTATTTTCAGTATTCCCGTTGTTGCATCCCTGCTATTTGTTTTACTAAGCCTCCTTTTTCAGCCGATTATTCAGGATTATGCGAGTGGGAAAGATGAAGGTTATCGAGAATTTTGGGTCTTTATTATCCCTATTGCTATATGCTTGGCCTTTTTCCAGCTCCTGTACAACTATAGTACAAACTATGGCCGTATAGCTGTACCTGCAATCTTTCAGAATTTTATCAAAATTGTTCTTCCGACCACTATCCTGCTTTGGTATTGGGAATTGATTAGCATTGATACGCTAGTATGGGGGATCGTTGCGAATTATATACTCGTTTTGCTGGCTATCTTATTGTATTTGAAATTACAAGGCCGCCTGCTTTTTCGAGCCAATTGGGCACATTTGACGGCAGACAGAAGAAAGCGTATTTCTAATTATGCCCTATTTGGCTTATTTGGAGGAATTGGAAGCGTGTTAGCCTTCCGAATCGACTCCTTTATGATTGCCAACCTCATTAGTTTTGAAGGTAATGGCGTTTTCACGATAGCCGCTTTTATCGGAAATGCGATTGCTATCCCTACCAATGCGGTCAACCAAGTTAGTGCACCTATACTCACCAGTGCTATACGAGAAAATGACCTAAGAGAGGTGAAGAAAATATATCAGGGGGCGTCAATCAATTTATTAATGGTCGGTTTGCTATTGTTCGTTTGGGTAGCTTGTTCGGTCGAAGATTTATTCCATTTAATGCCTGCAGATGGAGATTTTGCGCAAAACCCAGCGCTAATTGGCCAAGGCGTACAGATCGTTATGCTAATAGGCCTGGCAAGGGTGATAGATATGGGAACCAGCGTAAATAATCCTATCATCAATTTTTCTCCCCATTATCGATTTGGCCTTTACGCCATCCTGGCACTTGGGATCCTCAATATATTTACCAATCTGTTTTTTATTAAAACCCTCAATTTAGGTATAGTAGGCGTTGCGCTGGCTACGCTATTTGCACTGAGCCTCTATAATTTGATCAAATTGATATTTATCTATTGGAGATTTGGCATACAGCCTTTTAGTACCACGACCGTAAAGCTTTTGGCTTTTGCCTTACTGGCTTTTTTGGCGGGCTTCTTCATCCCTTCTGTCGAATACACCCTATTAGATATTATCATTAAATCTCTAGTCGTGGCTATCGTCTATATACCGATGGTCATTTATTTCCGCATCTCCCCAGACTTTAATGAGATGCTTGCTACATTTTGGAATAAGATTAGATAAGTGCTGAGCGCTTAGCCTTCCATTTGATTCCAATACAACATTCTATTGGTCAAATCGACAGCACATAGATGTCCAAGACCTTCCCGCTTACCCGCAAAGGCACAACCATTATCGATATTAAGAGCAGGTAATTGCTCGGTAAGTAATAACATGTCGGCTGTAGTATCTTTGGAAACGGGCGAATGTCCATGGACAATTACCCGATTATTCAACCATTCTACGGCTCTGTTATTCGCAAAATCGGTATACCACCGTCTTATCCATAACATACTTTTGGGGTCCATTAAGGGAAAGTGGCGTTTGAGGTTCAAGCCAGCATGGACCAATATATAATCTTCTAATTCTACAAAATAAGGCAAGTTGAACATGAAAGAGTGATACTCCTCGGGGACATCAGCTGGGTGCTCTACGTCAAAACTCCGTAAGGTTTGTACGCCTCCATTGGCAAGCCATATACTCTCCTGTCCTGCATCTCCATGATAGGCATCTAAAAACAATTGCTCATGATTGCCACGCAAGCAAGTGACCTGATAACCTTCGGCTTGTAAACGAAAAATTCGATCAAAAACACCTTTACTATTGGGCCCACGATCAATCAAGTCGCCAAGGATATACAACTCATCACTAGTGGAAAAAGCGATTTGGTCGAGTAAGGCACCAAAGGTTTCATTGCAGCCATGTATATCAGAGATGGCAAATTTTCTAGAGACGGACATCTTGTTAGTTTTAGAATACTTAGGGACTATGTTCAAAAAAAACTATACACTAAGATTAAACGCTAAAAAACTAAAAAGTCAAATCTAGTGCC
>CAJXUM010000503.1 GCA_913060855.1 uncultured Lewinella sp.
CAGCGTCAGATGTGTATAAGAGACAGCCGTTCTTCAATCGGAATCTCCTTGACTCCATTTCGCAATGTCCAGTCAATGGTAGAGGAGGGGAGGGCTACATAGAAGGGCACCTGATTGTCATGAGCCGCCAATGCCTTTAGGTAAGTACCGATCTTATTGGCTACATCTCCTTCTCGAGTAGTGCGATCCGTGCCTACAATAACCATATCTACTTGCTGATGTTGCATCAGGTGACCGCCCAAATTGTCAACGATGACGGTATGCGGTACACCGTGCTCCAATAGTTCAAAAGCAGTGATCCGTGCACCCTGGTTGCGCGGGCGTGTCTCATCTACCCAAACATGCACAGGAATACCTTTGTCATGCGCAGCGTAGATGGGAGCTGTAGCGGTACCATGATCGATACAAGCCATCCATCCGGCATTGCAGTGGGTAAGGATATTGACGGTTTGTTGTCCATTTCGCTGATAAATATCTTCTACGAGGGCTAAACCGTGTAAGCCTATATTTCTACAAAAATCGACACTTTCTTCCGCTACTTCACTCGCCAGCGCTTTGGCCGTGGCCACGAAGCCATTTTGATCGGACTGTCCCGCTAATGCCATTTTCATTCGACCTAGCACATTGAATAGATCTACCGCCGTGGGGCGCGTTTGCTGTAAGGTCTCTATGGCATACGGAATGAATGTATCCCAGTCGGTATCAGCAGCGGCATCATACAGTCCTAGATACATGCCATAAGCAGCGGTTACGCCAATCAATGGCGCACCACGGACATGCATTTCTCGGATGGCTGCCGCGCTATCCTCCAAGGAACGCAGCTCTTCGAAGACCAATTGGTGCGGTAGACTTCTCTGGTCAATAATTTTAACGACGCCCTCTTGCGATTCATCTAGCCATATGGTACGGTAGTATTCGTTTTTGATCTTCATAATTGCTTATCTATTACTTTCGCTGACTCAAAAACACAAAAGTTGTCAGAGAACCATCAGTTAAAGGAAGAATCAAATGTATTGTGCTTTGTCGGGAGTGCCTAATATTTATGGAAAGTTTAGCAGGAATTACTGGGGAATAGATTTGGATGCTGCCAGTTAGCCGCGACGTATGGGGGAGATATTCCCAACTTCTATCCACGCTATATACGTATCTTGCATTCGCAACGTTATCTATCTGATGTAAAGGAAAGGCCGCTAATTAGCAGCATAAGAGCTACTATATCCCTAGGGATTAGCTTTCTTTACACCGATAATATCCAACAATCACAACATCATGTAACAGGAATCTAATTGGGTTTTGAGAGCAGCTAGGGCTCAGCAAGACTTCAGAAGTTTCCCAAGGGATGACCGAGAAAACTTCTGAAGTCTAAGCCTCGCTGCTTTTGAACGATAATTAATCTTTGTTACGAGTATTTAATCCATTAACAATGACTTTAATAAAAATCAATACACTCCTAAGTTTTTTACTGTTGAGCGTATTCAGCTTGATGGGGCAAGCGACACAAAGCCTAAAGTATAGTGCCTTTGTCAATGTGAATGTCCTTCCGATGAATGGCGATGGCTTGATGCCTAACCAGACGGTAGTGATTAAAAACGGGAAGATTCACAAAATCGGACCCGCTGCAAATGTGAAAGTGCCCAAGGGGGCGGTGCAAATTGACGGAGAAGGTCGCTTTTTGATGCCAGGTTTGGCTGAAATGCATGCGCACATTCCCACGCCTAAAGATGGAGATGATACCCGAGTGAAGGAAGTGCTGTTTTTGTATCTATCACAAGGAGTCACCACTATTCGTGGTATGCTGGGCGCCCCTTATCACCTTGGATTACGAGAGCAGGCCGCTGCGGGAAGCATCTTGAGTCCTCGGATTTATACATCCAGCCCTTCCGTGAATGGAAATAGTGTACAAACGGTAGAAGAAGCGCGTACGAAAGTAGCGCAATACAAGGCAGATGGGTATGATTTTTTGAAAATTCACCCTGGTCTAACGATGGAAGTATTCAACGAAGTAGCGGCCACTGCCGATAAAGTAGGCATCCCTTTTGCCGGTCATGTGCCGATTCAGGTGGGGATCGAAAGAGCCATTGACGCGGGCTATGCCTCGATAGATCATTTGGATGGTTTGATTGAGGGTTTGGTGCCTGCTTCTGCAGACGTTGCACCGGATCAAAATGGTTTTTTTGGGTATAACTTTACCGAATTGGCTGATGTGAATAAGCTGTCTAAACTGGTCGCTAGGGCCAAATCTAGAGCGGTTTGGTTTGTACCTACCCAAACACTCATGACACGATGGTTTTCACCGACTAAAGCAGACATTATCGGCAATGAACCCGAAATGAAATACATGCCTTCTGCTACCCTATATCAATGGCGATTGAATAAAAACAGAATGCTTGAAAATGAAAGCTATAATGTAGAGCGTTGGGAGAAATTTGTGGCTTTGCGGCAAAAGATCATGCGTAATTTGCACAAATCTGGTGTTGGTCTGCTTTTAGGCTCTGACGCACCACAGGTGTATAATGTTCCAGGTTTCTCGATTCATCACGAAATGCAGGATATGGCTACAGCAGGTATTCCCAATTTAGCCATTCTGCACAGTGGAACGGCCAATCCTGCCAAGTTCTTTAGACAAGCTGGAGAGTATGGAACAATTGAAAAAGGAGCTGCCGCAGATTTATTGCTTTTAGCAGCCAATCCAATTGATGATATTGCTAATGCGAAACGCCAAATCGGCGTCATGGTAGCCGGTCAATGGTTGACGAAGGACGTGATTGAAAAACGATTGGCTGAAATTGCGGCTAGGCATTCGAAGTAAGAATTAATCCAAGATAAGATTCAATATAAAGGGACGGGGAGTCATATATTCTCCGTCCCTCTGTGTTAAACGACTAGCTATGAATAAAGTCCATTAAGACGTACGCCAAAAGTATGGCGTAAACAAGACTAAAATCGTATACAACTCTAATCGCCCCAGCAACATATAGAAAACTAAGAAAAGCTTAATCGGGTCGCTTAAATCTGCAAAATTATTAACAGGTCCGACCTCGCCAATACCTGGTCCTACATTACCCAAACTCGTCGCTGCAGCGCCAATGGCCGTCATAAAGTCAAGTCCCATAATGGTGAGGATAATAGAACCCAGCACAAATAAGAAAAGATAGAGCAGCAGAAATATAATGATGTGTGTAATAATTCTCCCGGGTACACGCTTGCCATTTAATTTGAGTGGAATAATCGCCCGAGGGTGAAGAATTCGCTTAAACTCCAGCAAAGAATTTCTAAAAAAAACCAAATGCCGGATAATCTTGATCCCTCCACTCGTTGAACCCGCCGAAGCACCTAAGAATAATAAGATAAAGAAGGTCATCGTGAGGCCATTGGACCAACTGGTATAATCCGCCGAGACGAAACCCGTCGTAGTGATCAAGGACACAATCTGAAAGAGGCTATCACGGAAGGATTGCTCCAGAGAAGTACCGGATACGCTGTACACTCCCAAACTCACCAAGACAGTCAACGCACAAACAATAAATAGGTAGGCCCGAAACTCATCACTTTTCCAGACTTTACTCAGTTTGCCTTTGAAGGCAAAGTAAATGACCGTATAATTAGTACCTGCCAAAAACATAAAGAAGACAATTGTATATTGAATCTGTGGCGCATCAAAATAGGCCATGCTAGCATTTTTGGTCGAAAAACCACCAGTAGCCATTGTGGTCAGGGCATGATTGATCGCATCATAAAAGCCCATTCCCAAAGTATACAAGACGACCATCAATACACCCGTGAGGCTGAGGTAGATGTACCATAAGCGCTTGGCTGTTTCGCGTATTCTAGGGTGCAATTTATCAGAAGTTGGCCCTGGAGCTTCCGCCACAAATAACTCGACTCCCCCGATTCCCAGTAAGGGAAAAATAGCTACCGTCAAAACGATAATACCCATTCCGCCTATCCATTGGGTGAGGCTACGCCAAAATAAAATGCCCTTTGGTGTACTTTCTATATCGCTTAAGATACTCGCTCCCGTGGTTGTCATACCCGAGACGGTTTCAAATAAGGCATCGGTCCAACTAGGAATGACACCACTTATAAGGTAGGGTAGGGAGCCGTAAGTAACCATCGTTAGCCAGCCCAAAGCCACAATGAGGTAGCCTTCTCTCTTTTTAATCCCGCCTTCATTTTTTACGAAATATAGGATGGGAATGCCCAATAAAATACCAATCAGACCAGCAATCAAAAGCGCCTGTTGGTCGCCGGCCTCATAATACAAGGAGAATGGGATACAAAGCAGCATCAAACCGCCTAGGATGAGCAATAATACACCAATAACTCTTACAATGGGACGAATATTAATCATACCTGATGATCTATTGGAACTTTAGCGAAACAGCTTTTCTAATTTAGTGATCGCTTCGGGCAGTGCAAATACAATTACTTTATCATGCACTTGGAACTGGAAATCTCCATTGGGAATCAGACTTTCTTCCCCTCTAATAACCCCTCCTACGATCGCCGTAGACGGAAAGTGCAGGTCCCGCAGAGGTTTTCTAGTCAACTGATTTTTCTTATGTATGACGTATTCGATGATCTCTGCATCCACACCCGCCAAGCTCGTAATGGCCTCTACTTGTCCCTTGCGTACAAAGCGGAATATGTTATTGGCGGTAATCAGTTTCTTGTTGATCAATGTATCGACCCCAATATTTTGCGAGATGTGTATATATTCCTTATTCTCAACCTGGGCAATCGTTTTATAGACCCCATGATTCTTGGCGGTTAGACTGGCAATAATATTAGTTTCTGAATTGCCAGAGAGGGCGATAAATGCATCCATACGGCTGAGTCCCTCCTCCTCCAACATATCAAAGTTGCTCGTGTCACCGTGTATGATTAGGGTATGATCTAGTTGTTCGGCCAGTCTTTTACAACGATCTTTATTTCGCTCGATGAGGGTGACATTATAGTCTTTCTCTAGTATTTTGGCCGTATCCCTAGCTAGGTTGCTTCCCCCCAGAATCATAATGTTCTTTACTGTTACTTTCTTCTTCCCGACCAAATTGATCACGGCATCAATATTCTCGTTGCGCGTGATAAAATAGATATGATCATTGCGATGGAATATAGTACCTGAACGTGGAATCAAGGTTTTGTGCCCCCGGAGTATAGCTATTGGTCGTAGCATGAACTCCTTTTGCATAACGTGTATTTCCGATAGCTGTTTATTGGCTAAAGGAGAATAGTCATCTAGGGTAATACCGACAAGGTTGATTTTTCCATCTTCAAATTCGAAGTGATCGGTGAAGGAGCATTGTTTGACCAGCCGCGAAATTTCCTGTGCGGCCAATTGCGGAGGGGAAATTAGTGTATCGATGCCTAATTCTTGAAATAATGCTCTCTGTTCTTTGCCTAGATACTCTGCGTTTTGTACCCGGGCTACTACTTTCTTGGCGCCAATTTTCTTGGCCAGCACGGCCGTAATCAAATTGGTCTTTTCG
>CAJXUM010000504.1 GCA_913060855.1 uncultured Lewinella sp.
CGAGATCAGCCTCGGTCTCGTGGGCTCGGAGATGTGTATAAGAGACAGACGCTGGTCAATACCATCAGGGATGGGCTATCCAATTCTAATGAAAGGATTCGGCGATTTGAAAGTAGTCAAGCAACAGCAGCCAACAACTATCAGGTTAGAAAAAACTGGACCATTAGTGGCACTGGGTTATTGATAGCTGGACTGGTTTTCTTGATTTTGCTTCAGGTACAACAGCAAAAACGCTTGCAAGCCAGGATGGATGCTTTGAGGGCTCAAATCAATCCGCACTTTATGTCCAACAGCCTTAATGCTATTGAAAATCTGGTAAATCGGAATGAGAATGATGCCGCGTCAAAATATTTGATTCACTTCTCTCGCTTATCTAGAAAGATCCTTTCGAGTTCTCGTAATTCTATAACTACCTTGGAAGAGGAACTCAAAACCTTGGAGCACTTTTTAGCACTTGAGCAGCTTCGTTTCAGGGATAAATTACAGTTTTCTATAAATACCTCGGAGGAGCTCAATCCAAATCTTGTCCAAATCCCTGCGTTAATCCTACAGCCTTATGTAGAAAATGCCATTTGGCATGGGATTAAACCTAAAACAGGACGTAGTTTATTACAAATTATAGTAGAAAAGGAAGGGAATCAGCTGAAGTGTATTATTGAAGATGATGGGGTTGGCCGGAAAAAAGCACAGGAATTGAAGGACAAGTCCATTTTATTGAAACACAAATCTCAAGGTATGAAGATCACCGAAGAAAGGTTGCAAAAAATCGGGAAAGTGAAAGGGTCAAAAGTGGAAATTATTGACCTCTATGATAAGGAGGGGAAGGCTCGCGGGACAAGAGTCATCATCCGGATGCCACTAAAGGAAAAGTAAGAGCGAATTTATTCGCAACTATCATACAACCAACACATCACATACTTTTTCGGCGGATAAACTCGCCAGCACATTACTAAACCTTAAAATCCAATTATTATGGGTATCGATACAGTAGAACCAGGAGCTCAAGGCGGGCGTCCAATCCCGGACAAACCCCGCGGCAAAAACAAAGACATGAAAATCTTCGCCCTCTTGGTGGGGATAGATGACTACCAAGGAGAGGTCCCTCGCTTAGGCGGCTGCCTGGCCGATGTGACTTTAGTCGGCAATTTCCTGCGCAACAAATATGGGAAAGATGAAGAAGGTAATGAGATAGAATCTGTCTTTAGCCCTTTGGACGGAGAGCGAGCCGATGAGGACATACAGGTCGAAAGCCTAGGCAGGCTGCACATCTGTAGCCTAACCGATTCTTTGGCGACTTACGACAATGTTATTCGAGCCTTTGAGGAGTTCCTCATCAGTGATAGTGCAAAAGCAGATGACTCCTTCTGGTTTCACTTTAGTGGGCACGGGACGGAGCAGTATACCGCAGAAGAATTCTATCGGCCAGAGAAAGATGGCGTAAGTTTTCCATCATTAGTTCCCAATGGTAAAGATCAAAGTTTAGTTTGCTATAATACCAATGGAGGTACAGCGGGCGCCCTTTTAGCCGACAAAGAATTAGCCGTATTGGTCGCCAATGTCTATGATGAGGCTGCTAAACGACGTCTCAATGAAAACCAAAAGCCACATATTATCTTGTCAATTGACTGTTGCCATGCGGGGACCGCTTCAAGGGGGGATGATGATGATTTCGAAATACGTATGTTTCGGGACGATGCCGTGGCCGGTTTTAGAGATTGGGATGAGGCTTCTGATGAAGAAAATATCCGTTCCATCGAAAGCTATTACAAGGGGTATTATCAAAGGCAAATAGAAGAGGATAACTCTCCAGAGAACCTGGATATCCCCGAGGCACCACATATGTTACTAGCGGGTGCGCATAGCCTTGAAAAGGCTGGAGACACCGGAGCTGGCGGTTTTTTTACAAAAAGTTTGATCGATATTTTGAGTAAGCCCAAGGGGTACAACTATGTTGACTTGTTTAATCAAACAAGAAACTTGGTAAGAAAACTCAATAAAAAACAGACACCACAGTTTGAACCCATCAGTAATTTTAATCCATATACCCGATTTCTAGAAGGATGGGAAGACCAAGGTAATATTGGGCTATATCCCGTTAGATCTAATACCAGCGGGAAAAGCTGGTTTATCCGCTGCGGAGCCGTTAACGGTTTACCCACAGATGCAGGTAAAGAAATTGAAGTGATTATACGTAATGCAGATACCAGGGAGGCCTTAGGCAACGCCTTTATTACTAGGGTTGGTGTACAGGATAGTCGCCTTGACTTGGGATTTGCCTTGGAACAAGAACCTAGTAGCGTCGTAGTAGGAACGGACGGGGCACGGGGCCAAGCTACAGGCAATCCTAGGAAAATATTGAGACCGCGTATCACTGGTGCGAGAAATGAGTCAGCTAATCTTGAAGAAACCACTGCCCCGCCAGCCTTAGTATTGGACGCAGATGACACGACACCATATGTGGCGCAATTATACAAAGTAGCTGCTGATTCCTTTTTCATTAAAGACCTCGCTAATCTGCGAGGAAAACTAGCTGATTTGACAGCGGAAGAAAGATTGAAAATCGAAGGTTTCCTAACAGATTTGGAAAACTTCAGTATTTATCTTTCCAATGATGAGGCAGAAGAAGCTGAAGCAACGATTCAAATCAAAGAAGAAAATGGAACCCTGACGATTTCAGACTTGCAAGGTGAATTAAATACTTATGAAGTAGATAGCACCCTAGCATTGGACAAACAGCTGGACAATGCCCTAGCTAGCATCGAAAAAATTGTGCGCTGGAAACGGATGATGGCCTTGGAAAATCCGGTGACAGCCTTAAAGGATTACTTTTCGGCTGAATTGCAAGTGGCCTCTAATTTGGGAACGGGTGTGAATACGGAAATCTTTGAAACTTTTCCTTTTGGGACAATAGATATGATCAAGCCCCCCAGTCAGTTTCATCTAAATCAGTTTGAGGATGAAGAGGAGGAAGAGTTGCTGACAGAGCATTTCTTGCCGATACGCCTGCAACTTAACTTTACGAATAAGAAAAATACAGAAAACCTATACTTCTATCTTTTCAACATGCATGAAACTGGAATGATTGCGCATATCGGTCAACCTCATTTTATCATCGAAAATACCAGCTTACAGCATACAGCTCATTATCCTTTGGTAGAGCTGACATCGGAGCAAAGTGAAGACCAGGATGGAAGTAGTAAATTCATCACGGAAATAATTCTTCCTGATGGGGTGGAAAAGGTAGATTATTATTTCAAGTTACTAGTGACCAAACAGCAAATTATTGTAGAGCAGTTGGAACAGGAAGGGCTAACAGGAACAAGAGGAGATCTGGGTAAAGGAGGAGGCTCTTCTGCTCTAAAACACGACTGGTGTTTTATGACGATGCGATTCTCAGTAGAAAAAAGGATGCCGACAGTGGCATAAGATTAAATAGAAGCGTAACCGTTCTGCTTCGGAAGGCTTTCATGAAAAAAGAGAGCCTTCCGATTCTTTAACTGCCGTTCGTAGTAAGACTTCTGCCTTCACTACTGATGATAATTTAGTTGCAGGTACTTGGAATACAAGTACCTGCAACTCATTTCGACTACTCATTTAAAACTATTCCATTCAAAAAACAAGCTGAATCCTATCTATTCCCTAACCCTATAACCCATTTTCATGGCATCTATAAATCGAAGTGAACTGCTCAAGTTTCGAAGAAGTCACGCTATTATAATTGGTATTGATGATTATCACCGCTCGGTCGGGACCTTAGCCACCCCGGTAGCAGATGCACAGCGTTTTAAAACCATTTTGGAAAAGGAACAAGGATTTAAAGCAGAAGATATTCGTTTTCTGAAAGACCCCACCAAGGTAGAAATTGAAAACTTACTGGCTAGCCTAACTGCTTCGGGAAATGAAGAAGAAGATGGGACGGAAGAATTTGATATCAGCAGAAAGGACTGCTTGATTTTTTACTATGCAGGTCATGGATTAGCTGGAGATTTACCAGAAGAAGGCGAAGAAAAAGGCCCAGCAGGCTATCTCCTGCCAAAGGATGCGGCTCTCCAAACAGCAAAATTGGTAGACAATACAACTTTGATCAAAATGGAGGATGTCTTCGATGCCTTGAATCGGGTGAACGCACATCATACTTTGTTGATTTTGGATTGTTGTTTTGCCGGTACTTTCCGTCGCGTAAATCAAACTAGAGGCCAGTTAGGAATAACTAATCGACCGATGACCGAAACCCGCTTTCAGCGCTATAAGCAAAAACGAGCTTGGCAAGTCTTGGCTAGTGCTGGTCCGGCAGAGACAGCAGCAGATTGGATTAGTGAACGAGGAGATAGTTCTGCAGATCGAGTAGGAAAGGGAAAATTTAGGGCAAGACATTCTCCCTTCGCTATGGCGCTTTTTGAAGCCTTAGGTGGCCTGGGGAATGTAGACGTAAAGCCGAAAGGGAAGAGTCTAGGGGATGGGGTGATCACTTCCGGCGAACTATTCCTATTCCTGCATGACCGGGTAGAAAAAATCACGCGAAAAGACAAAGACTTCAAGCCTCAAAATCCAAGCTTATTTCCGCTGGGTAAAGATGATGGTGGGCAGTTTATTTTCGTTGATCCTCGCCATCCTAAAAATGCCCCTGACTGGGCTACGCTGAAAAGGTCTAACCCCTATAAAGGCTTGAATCAGTTTGATATCGTCGACAGCCCTTTTTATTATGGCAGGGAGAAAGATGTCGATAAGGTCCTTGCGGCGATGAAGTGGGAGGAGGAAGAAACAGGTCCACCGATATTAATGATTACAGGAGCCTCTGGCAGCGGAAAATCATCTTTTGTCAAGGCCGGTATTCTTAGTCGATACTGGGAGAAAGAAATAAAAACGGGAGATCAGAAACAAAAGGAATATCAATTGTTCCAATTGAGACCGGGCGCAAAGCCCTGGACCATCAAAAAATATGAAGAAGAGGAATGGAAGGATAATTATGCCTTAGGTGAGCACTTGTTCAATCTGCCCCAAGCTATTTCTCCCTCCTTAATAGGGGCAAATTCGCCCTTGGACCCCACCCAAAAACAAATCCTACTCATTGATCAATATGAGGAACTTTTCACGGCATGTACGGCCGCTGAAAGGACTGCCTTAGAGGTGGCTTTACTTGATTTGCTGCTAAAGGCGATGAAGCCTGAGGGACAGCTGAAACTATTCATTACCATCCGTTCCGACTTTGAATGGCAATTAGAGCTTTCTGCGCTTGGACAGTTCTATTGGCCGGAGCGGAATGTGTATTATCACCTGTGTCGATTGAATTCACTAGGTTTGGACGAATTGAGAGATGTCTTGATCAATCCCGCCATGGTACTTGCTTATGACTTTGAAGAGCAAGAACAAACCAATCTGGTAGATATCATCCTAGATGACCTGGATTATCTGCCTAGTGCGCTACCGCTCTTATCTTATACCTGTCTCTTATACACATCTCCGAGCCCACGAGACCGAGGCTGATCT
>CAJXUM010000505.1 GCA_913060855.1 uncultured Lewinella sp.
TCTACACTATCCTCTTCGTCGGCAGCGTCAGATGTGTATAAGAGACAGTTCTTACGCTCACCAATATCTGTCGTTATTTTATATACTTCATAATCGACAAATTGGGCCTGCTTAATGGTTGCTATATTTTGATTGTTCAGGTTGACGTATTTTTTATCCAAATCAAGCTTTGCTATTACTTTCCACTTCCCATCGCGCATCGCCACTCGATGTTCGTTGAGGGCATTGTAATAAGCCCAAACTAGGGGTTTCTCTCTTTTGATTTTTTTATCCTGCAAAGCAGGCAAGAAACTAGTACCGTCTAATACCAATCCTGGAGGAGTTTCCGCTCCAGCCAATTGACAAAAAGTGGGTAGAAAATCCAAGGCTGATACGGGCTGGCTGGATACCTGCCCCGCCTCAATACCTTTTGGCCAACGCATAATCCCCGCTACTCGAAAACCAGCATCGGTAGTCCACAATTTCATACCACGCAGCGGTGTTGCTACGCCATAGGAATAACTCGCTCTTGTATAGCGATTCAGGGTTTCAGGCCCATTATCAGAGGTAAAAACCACTAGGGTATTCTGGTCGAGAGATAATTTCTTTAAAGCTTGCAAAACTTTACCAACTGCGATATCGACATTTTCCACATTCGCAAAGTAAGTCGCTTCCTTTTCCGTTTTGGCTACCTCCATATATTGATCCACTATCCCTTTTGGAGAGGCCACTGGCTCATGAGGTTCGTGAAAAGCCAGGTACATAAAAAAGGGCTGATCGGGCTTATCTTGCTGCTGCTTACTCATCCAATTGATTCCCTCCTCGGCTACCAATTGACAACTATAGCCTTCCAATTCCCCCAAGGCGGTCCCATTCCTCACAAAGTTCTTCGGATTTTCGTGTGAAGGGGAAGCATTGTTTTGGGTAGCCATCCAATGATCAAAACCAGCATCGCCAGGCTGAGGCTGCTCACTTGAATTAAACATAGAATTACAATGCCACTTCCCTGCCATTGCGGTCGCATAGCCTGCTTTCTTTAATAGCTTGGGAATCGTTACTTCGCCTTCTTGCATATGGACTTGTTCTCGGGCATCTGGTTTTGCCTCCTTGCCCGGAGGAATCCAGTCATAAACGCCTGCTCGATTGGGGCTCCGTCCGGTTAATAGCCCCACCCTTGACGGAGAACAAACGGGCGCAGAAGAATAAAAATCGGTGAAACGAACACCTTCGGCAGCCATCTGATTCAAATTGGGTGTCTGAATATGCGGATGGCCATATATCTCCAAATCTCCATACCCTAAGTCATCGCAGAGTATCACGATAATATTAGGGCGTGAACTTTGTGTATGAAGTTTACTAGTGATCGAGAAGAGTAGGATTATACCTAGGCATAAGGAAGGAAGGTTTTTCATTTCGTTTTGTGTTGGTACTATGCAAATTCGCAATCCTCTAATATAGTAACTCCGCCTTAGAATAAGGTACAATCCCCCCAACACCATCTTTCTTTACTTCGTTCCCTCCCTTTCGAAGAGCAGTTGACTACTAATCGATCTAAAATGTTTTGGGATCTCGTACAAAAGTAACTCATTCGTCCTTCAGGCGACCTACCTGGGCTGTAACCTCAAGGACAAGTATTTTCTACTATAATTTTGTGATAATTTTGTGATTCTTTCCAAAGATCCTACGTATACCTTTGCAGAAAAAAGAAATACCATCATGAGTAAATACCCTATTTTATTTTTCAGCTTACTGCTCTCACTGCTGAGTAGCTGTATTGGAGATGATATTATTGCAGATGAAGTGCCCGAGCGCCTTCGCATCAACAATAAAATTGATAGCCTTAAATTGGGCGATAGTTTTCAGTTTGAAGTGATGTTCTTCAACAATGTCGGACAGCAGGAAGAAAGACAGATCGACTGGTTGACTTCCGATGCTACTATTATTAGTGTAGACCAACAAGGCTTAGTTACGGCTAATGAAATGGGCACTGCAACGATTACAGCAACCGTGAATTTGCCAGACAAAGCGCCGGTAGTAGATCAATTTGAAGTAGTCGTTTCTGACCAAACCACAGAAGTGGAATCCGGCGGAATCCGAAAAGGCAATATAAAGACAACCAGTAGCTATGTACTGGAAGGCGAGTTTGAGTTCTTCGAAGATGAAGGAAATCTACGGCTGGTATTTGGCGATGACTATAAGGCTTCTACCGCTTTACCCGGACTATATATATACCTAACCAATAATCCTAATACCACTACTGGTGCTTATGAGATTGGCAAGGTAACGACTTTTGCAGGTACTCACTTTTATGAATTACCACTGGAGGTGGGTCTCGACACCTATAATTATGTGTTGTACTTCTGTAAGCCGTTCCGGGTGAAGGTCGGAGATGGGGAGATTAAGTAGTCGGAAGTCGGAAGTCGGAAGTCGGAAGTCGGAAGTCGGAAGTCGGAAGTCGGAAATACGAAGGAAAAAATAAAAAAGGGGAATCTAAAATTCAAAAATCTGGGTTCCATGTCTCAGTAGCTTTGTATTTTATATAAAAAATAAGAAAATTGAAAAGGCGAGAACAAGACTCCGTGTCTCCATCTCGCTATGTTCAACAATAAAAATTCAAAACAAAGGTCCCCAAATGACTAAAAGAAAAAGTAAGACAACTCAGCCCTTGGGTGTAAGTGTTGGTATGACGATGTTGTTATTGTCGTTCTTTCTGGTATTGGCTTGTAGTTCTTCAACACCGCAGGAAGAGGCAGCAACAAACGACACACCAACAGCCCCTCTTCCTACTCCAGTATCGGAACCTGAACCAGCAGTAGCGCCTGTACCTCTAAAATATGTAGTGGGTCAATTTGAACCTGCCCAAGATTCCAACTTTATTGGCATTGAGGCTCAATACACCAATAAAACTAATATCTACCTGCACAAAGAGACCTATAGCGCATTTCTTCGCATGTATGAAGCGGCCAAGAAGGATAGTATAAACTTACGGATCCTTTCTGCGACCAGGAATTTCAACAGCCAAAAATCAATCTGGGAGGCCAAGTGGACGGGCCAACGTAAACTTTCAGATGGCACTAATGCCGCGGAAATCGCCGATAAAGGCCAACGGGCCCTTCGAATCTTGGAATACAGTTCTATGCCCGGGACCTCACGCCATCATTGGGGTACCGATATTGATCTCAATAGCTTAAACAATGCATTCTTTGAAAAAGAAGAAGGGCTAAGAATATATAAATGGCTGACAACAAACGCTCCTGAATATGGCTTTTGTCAACCCTATTCTCCCAAGGGAGCTAATCGACCCAATGGATACAATGAAGAAAAGTGGCACTGGTCTTACCTGCCCTTGGCCACACGTTACCTTCAAACGGCAAAGGACAGCCTAAAAGATAGTGACATAAGTGGTTTCGAAGGAGCAGAGGTGGCACCTATCCTACAAGTAGTAAAGAATTATATTTTAGGTATAAATGAAGCTTGTTTATAAAGCCCAATTACTCATAACGTAATGCTTCAATAGGATCTAAACGAGAAGCTTTTAATGCTGGGTATAATCCAGAAGCTAGTCCTACGCCCATACAGGTGATCACGGCAATGGTAATCCACAACCAAGGAAACAAGAAGGTCCCTCCCATCAGAGCCGACACCACGTTCCCAATGAGAACGCCTAGGACAATTCCCAGCGCCCCTCCCATTTGGCAGATAACTACGGCTTCAGTCAAAAATTGGATCATGATATTACGACGGGTTGCGCCCAAGGCTTTGGTAATCCCAATTTCCCGGGTGCGCTCTGTCACACTCACCAGCATAATATTCATCAATCCGATAGCCGCCCCGAGTAAGGTAACCAAACCGATACCGATAGCTGCTAAACGGAAGTAGAGGGTATTTTCTTTGATGATGCCGATTAGGCCATCACTTTTGGAGATTTCAAAATCGTTTTCCTGGTAGGCATTGAGGCCACGTACATTCCGGAGTACCATCGTCGCATTACCAATCGCATAATCCATTTGAGTAGGGTCATTCACCGCTACCAGTATATTGAAACTGGAATTGGGTGTGCCATAATAACGTTTGGCGGTTTGAAGCGGTATCAGTACGCGACGATCCTGGCTTTCGTTCATACTTGAACCTCGCGTCTTCAAGGTCCCAATCACTTTCAATTTGATATTTCCCAGTGAAATGGTCTTATCCATTGCCATTTCATCTTTCCCATCAAACAGGTCATCCACTATATTGGAAGCAATGATAGCCCGATAGCCTCCATTTATGGCCTCTAATGGACTGAAATTACGCCCATATTTCACTTCATATCCCTTGGCTTCTAGGTAGTTCTCGTCAATACCAAATACCAATGTATTCGGATTCGTTTTTAGCCCTTGATACTTAACGGTTGCTGTACCTGTACAATTGAACGAAACAGAAGTTTCAGCCGCAAAGTTATATCGTTCTTTAAATTCCAAAGCTTGGCGGTAAGTAAACACATCTCCTCTTTTCTGGCGGCGACCACGACGATTACCACTTACTCCTGATCCCTTACGATCTACGTCAAAGGTATTGGCGCCAAGAGAGGATAAATTATTACTTAATGAAAAGATAGCACTATCGATCGCCGTCAAAATACCAACCAAAGCCATAATCCCGAAGGCAATGATCATTAAAGTCAGGATCGCCCGGAGCCAATTGGATCGGACCGTACGGATGGCATAATTGATATTCTCTCGCAGATTCATACCTATAATTTTAGGAAAGCTAAAGTAGAAAAGCCATCCCCGATGAGTTACTTTGTTAGATTAATGAATAGATATGCTAGACCAATGAACAGGCAAGCAGAAAGAAAAGGGCGTTATTCCAGCAAAAGCGGGTCTATTTGGTGAGATACTCGACATTCAACGCTATGGTTCTCTGACACTTTTTGTGCTTTTGAATTCGCCCCTTAGTTGAAAGCCCCGCTTCCTTTGGATGCAATCCCTCCTCCTAAAACGCTAGCTACAAAAATTGTCGGAGAAGGAACTATATTTGCCAGCCAGAATCATCCCTTAAAAGAACAGCTATGAAATTAAAACACGCTTCCTCCTGGCTTATACTACTTTGGCTCACGATCTGTACTTCCGTCGTAGGGCAAGATCAGCTTCCCGGCAATACTACGCTACCCAGTTCGCAGAGCGAATTACAAAAGCTAAGCGCACATGAAAAAGGAACCTATCCCAATAGCATAGCAGACTTCATCACCCTCCCTCAGCAATCGGATTTTCAGTTATCCCCTTCGGGAAAATACCTTAGCTACCTCGAAAAGGCGAACGCGGCGACGAGAAAGCTGATGATCAGAAACCTCACCAATGGGGAAACTCGAATGGCGCTACAAGAAGGGGAAGAGACGGTAGGTCGCTATTTTTGGAAAACCGATGATCGACTCTTATTGCTTTGGGATAAAGGCTGTCTCTTATACACATCTCCGAGCCCACGAGACCGAGGCTGATCTC
>CAJXUM010000506.1 GCA_913060855.1 uncultured Lewinella sp.
CTATCCTCTTCGTCGGCAGCGTCAGATGTGTATAAGAGACAGCCTATCCAGTGTCCGCCAGGAGTGATCTTCTTTGTAGCAAACATCACATGCCCCGTATGATGCGACACATAAGGGTTGCAATCCCAAAATTCCGCAATAGCCAAGCGCTCGTCTTTGTCCTCATCCAAAGCCGTATACACCTCCATCAATTCCTGGTAAAAAAGACTCTTCTCATTCAAATCATAAGGGGTTGGAGGAGGAGGCGTAAATTGCTGGGCTGAATCAATGACAAAGGGTCGAATTTCTCGCCAGTGCGGTTCAATCCCATCCATATAATCCGGAGGCGTAGGCTGCCAACGCGCTGGCTCGTCCAGCACCGAAAACTTGGGATAAGTACGCGTTTCATTGTATTTATCCTGCTTCGCATAAGCGATGATAGCCTGAGCCACTGCGTCTCCGTAAGTCATGGACCGATCATATACACTTCTGGGCATCTTTAAGGCTTGAAACTCACCATATATTTTCTTTTGAAAAGCCTTGATACTATCTACAGAAAAAATCAACTCCTCTCCTACTGTTAGGAAGGCATGTATACTCGCCAAAGGAAAGCAATACTCTTTTCCTTCCTCAGGTTGTGGCAAAGCCGTCAACTCGTTCAATTGTCCGATTAAACTTTGGTAAGTACTATCGCCATGTACAGCTACTTCATAGGCTGCTATCGATGTATAAGCATAAATTCTACTGGCGACTGGCGGAGAAAAAATGTCATGTACAATTACATCTGTTAGTTGCTTCATCGAACGATGAAAGAAGGCAGAATCCGCTGCTTCTTCCTGAAAATCAGGATTGGAACTTTCACAACCCAATATTCCCAAGCATCCAAGGGCCAAGCACAAATACAGATACCTCATAAACAGGGGTGGTTTTTATTTAATAATGCATATTCACCGCAAATTTACAGAAGTTTCAGCACGTTTACGCCTTTTTGCCCCGACACTTGGTCTTCAAACTCACCATTACTTAGCCTATTTGATCATTTCAGTGCAGACAAATAATAGAGATAGCTGCTTCTATTAAGTTCTCTTGTTGCCTAAAGTCGAGCCTTTTCGTATTTTTGCGATCTAAATAATAATCATGGGGAATATAGTAGCAATAGTGGGGCGGCCAAATGTAGGAAAATCTACCTTGTATAATCGCCTAATTGGTGAGCGGCAAGCCATTATCGACGATACAAGTGGGGTGACCCGGGATCGTCAGTATGGGGCCAGTTATTGGAACGGCAAGCATTTTACGGTCATTGATACAGGTGGGTTTGTGCAAAACTCGGAGGATGTTTTTGAAGCAGCTATCCGATCACAAGTCAAGATAGCCATTGAAGAAGCTGGTCTTTTGATCTTTATGGTGGATGTCACCACGGGAATCACAGACCTGGATGAGCAAGTAGCAGAATTATTGAGAAAGTCGGATAAAGAGGTCTTACTAGCGGTCAACAAGGTGGATAACCATCAACGACTAATGGAAGCCAATGAGTTTTGGAGTTTAGGTTTTGAGGAAACTTATTTCCTTTCCTCTATTACAGGTAGCGGTACAGGGGAGCTCTTGGATGCTCTGACTGAGAAAATCGAAGAAGAAGATGAGCTGCAATCAGATATTCCCAAGATCGCGATCTTGGGCCAACCTAATATCGGTAAATCTTCCCTCACGAATGCCTTGCTTGGTGAAGACCGAAATATTGTCACAGATATCGCGGGTACCACTAGAGACTCCATTCACTCCAAATACAACAAGTTTGGTAAGGAGTTTTACCTGATCGATACCGCAGGAATACGCAAAAAGGCCAAAGTACACGAGAATCTAGAATTTTACTCCGTCATGCGGGCCATAAAAGCCCTGGATGACGCGGATGTGTGTATGCTTATGATCGATGCCCAGACTGGAGTGGAAGCACAAGATTTAAGTATTTTTCGCTTGGCTATAAAACGAAACAAAGGAATTGTCATTCTCGTAAACAAATGGGACTTGATGGACAAAGAGACCAATACGGCTCGTGATTTTGAAAAAGAAGTTCGCAACCGCTTGGCTCCTTTCAATGATTTACCGATCATCTTTACGTCGGTTTTGGAAAAACAACGAATTTTTAAAGCCGTAGAAGCCGCCTTGGAAGTTTATGAAAATAGACAGCGAAGAATCAAGACATCGGAGTTGAATGAAATTATGCTAGATGCGATCGAACGCACACCACCTCCGGCCTATAGAGGGCGATTTATGAAAATAAAATATGTTACGCAACTGCCTACTTATTATCCGGCTTTTGCTTTTTTCTGCAACAATCCAAAGTACGTTAAAGAAAGCTACAGCAATTTTCTTGAAAATCAACTACGCAAAAATTTCAATTTCACTGGCGTGCCTATTTCGGTATTCTTTAGAGAAAAGTAAATAGCCATTTTGTTGAAAATGCTCGATCAAGTCCTTTTGCATTGATTACTTCACCCAATTCATAGAAAAAAAGGATATTAATGCCATTTACAGCTACTAACATAGAGGGCCTTATGGTCTTCGAACCCAAGGTCTGGGGAGATTATCGCGGTTATTTTTTCGAAAGTTACAATGAGAATACCTTTAAAGCTGCCGGTATAGACGTAACGTTTGTACAAGATAACGAAGCCAAATCCTCGGCCGGTGTATTACGCGGTCTACACTACCAAATTGGACCGTTAGCCATGGCCAAGTTGGTAAGAGTGGTAGAAGGTGAGGTCTTAGATGTGGTCGTAGATATCAGAGAAGACTCCGCTACTTATGGTGAATCCTTTAGCATCTTACTTAGTGCCGAAAACAAAAAGCAGCTCTTTGTACCGCGCGGATTTGCTCATGGCTATGTTTGCTTGAGTGAAACTGTCATTTTCTGCTACAAATGCGATAATTTTTACTCTAGAATACATGAAGGGGGAATTATTTACAATGATCCTAGCCTGAATATTGATTGGAAATTACCGGCGCAAGCGTTAGTCATTTCTGAAAAAGATCATCAGCTTCCATTATTTGGACAACACCGTAAATATATTAGTGCTGAGCAAGTTAGCTAATTGTTTTTTTTCTCTAATCCCCTCAAAACCACTCGCTAAACATGCAGCGACCAAAATTACTCGTCACCGGTGCCAATGGACAGCTAGGCCAGGAATTACTTCATTGGGCTTCCCTTTTTTCACAATTTGAAATCATTGGTTTAGATAGGTCTCAACTGGATATTGCCAAACAGGAGGCTGTCGATGAGTATTTTAGTCAAAACGATATCCAATTTTGCATCAATTGCGCTGCGTATACAGCAGTAGATAAAGCGGAAAATGAACCCGCCTTAGCCCAGGCTATCAATGTGGATGGTGTGCGCCATCTCGCACTGGCCTGCCACCGTCAGAATATCCCACTCATCCATTTATCTACGGATTATGTGTATCATGGCTTGAGCCCCTACCCTATCAAAGAAGATGCTCCTACTGATCCGCAAGGTGTCTATGCCAAGACCAAGTTAGAAGGAGAACAAATTGCGCTAAATCTACATCGACCTTGCATGATTATTCGAACATCATGGGTGTATTCATCTTTTGGCCATAACTTTGTCAAAACCATGCTGCGATTAGGCCGATCCAGAGAGCAATTGAATGTAGTCTTTGATCAGATCGGAACGCCTACCTATGCCCGTCATTTAGCCCAAGCTATACTCCAAATAATTGATCGCATCCATTTAGAGCAGATCCAAGCCGAAGACATCCACGGTATATTCCATTACAGCAATGAAGGGGTTTGCAGTTGGTATGATTTTGCCATCGCCATTTTTCAGCAAACGGGAATAGATTGCCAAGTTTATCCTATCGAATCCAAGGATTATCCCACCCCGGCACAGCGCCCTCCTTTTAGCGTTTTGAATAAAGAGAAGCTAAAACACCACTTTGGTCTCAGTATTCCCCACTGGACGATAGGTCTCAATGAGTGTCTGGCGGAACTAAACGAATAAACTTTGTCAGCCAGGAACAAAACCAGCTAATTCTTAGGGTACCTCACTAGCATTATTCTGCAAGAATAGATAATTTAGGATTATATCAAACTAGAGTAATGCCATACGCCCATCATCAACGAGTGTTATTGCTGATAACATTCCTAACCGCCTTTGCAGGCGTGACTTCTTTATTCGCTACTCACTACCGAGCAGGAGAAATTTCCATCCGGCAAGTCGGTGATTGTACAGAGAGCCTTACCATAGAAGCCTCCGTCGTTACTTATACAAAAGCTAGTCGTATCCAAGTTGATAGAGATTCCGTAACGGTATGCTGGGGAGATGGGGTTTGTGAAAGAGTAGGAAGAGTGAATGGCCCAGGTAATCCTGCACAAGGGGTTATCCTTGAAAATGACACCAAAGTCAACATATATAGGGGTCTACACACCTATCTTTCACGAGGGTCCTATGTCATCTCCATGACGGATCAAAATAGGAATGGGGGAATACTCAATGTGAATCCACCGAATTCGGATCAGATTAGTTTTCATATAGAAACCCGCTATACCTTTACCAATCCTCAATTTCAAGGTTGTAATAACACCCCTGTATTGGTGCAAGCGCCGGTTGATGTGGGTTGCGTCGGAAAGGTTTTCACCCATAATCCAGCAGCGGTAGATGAAGACAATGATAGCCTTTCCTTCCACTTCGCAATCCCGCAACAGGATGTACGAGTAGATGTACCCAATTATACTTTCCCCAATCAAATCAGCGCGGGGCCCGACAACCAGCTAACCATTGATGAGCGAAAGGGCGACATTGTCTGGGATGCGCCGCAACGGGCAGGTGAATACAACTTAGCTATCATTATAGTGGAATATCGCAATGGCATACCGATTGATACCGTTTTTCGAGATATGCAAATCTTAGTGAATGCCTGCGACAATGAACCACCACTCATACAGACATCCGTAGAAGAAATATGTGTTGTCGCTGGAGCATTCGTCGAAATTGAAGTAAATGCGGTAGCGACCCTATTCGAAACCGAACAAAAGGTGAAATTAACTGCCTCCGGAGGCCCTTTCGAAGAGCCAGTTTCGCCTGCGACCTTTGAGCCCAATCCTGGTTTTTTTGAAGAGGATCCTGTTACCAAGTTTTTGAGGTGGCAAACCACCTGTGAACATATATCAGATCAATATTATACGGTGGTTATTCGAGCAGTAGATGATTTTTTTGGTAATTCATCCGGGCTCGCCACCTTGAAGTCAATTCGTATAAAAGTGGTCGGCCCACCCCCGGAAGACGTGACCTTAACCTCAACACTAGGAAATACACTAGTCACCTGGGATCTACCTTACCAATGTGACAATGCGTTGGATAACTTTTTCCAAGGATTCACGGTGTGGCGGAGAGAAGGGAGCAATAGTTTCCCCCTAGACACCTGTGAGCCTGTCTCTTATACACATCTGACGCTGCCGACGAAGAGG
>CAJXUM010000507.1 GCA_913060855.1 uncultured Lewinella sp.
GCATTTGTACCAATGTCTTACTTCCCAATGTCGGTATTAGCAAGGAAGATTCTCTGTCACTGCCAGACGGATTGACATCCAGCGGTACCTTGTACTATACCATCGAGGTAGATGGAGTTGATAATGACCGGATTTGCAATGCTGTAGATTTGGGAATCCTATCTACTGCTGGCTTTATCGGTGATATGAATAATATTGGTTTCAATAACCTTTGCGGCACCAATACCGGCGATCCGAATCCGGCTTTTGATGGGAGTATCAGCAACACCTTTAGTAATGATAAGGGAGTTTGGTTTAGCTTTAATTCGGGAGATACGCCTGGCGGACTGATATCTATAGAGACGATAGCTGATCCGCTTGGAGTGGGAGATCCGATGGTGCTACAGGTTGCGGTTTACGGTACGACTAATAACACGTGTTCAGGCTTTCCTCGCCTCAAAGCGGTGGCCGTTGAACGAGATAATTCAGGTTATATCCGAACGCTTTTAGAATGCCCAACCCCTAATACGAACTATTATATTTTGATAGATGGAGATGCAGGGAGCTTGGAAACCCTCTTTGGGCATTTTGGGATTCAAATAGAGAATGTAGAAGTAACGGAAGCCGCTGATCGAATTTGTGACGCTGGTGACTTAGGGACGATTGAAACGGATGGAGAAATCATCACCGAACGCTTTTCGAATTTTTGTGCCAATAGAATTGGGGATCCTACTAACAGTAGTTTTACTATCGAAAAATCAGTGTGGTTTAGTTTTGTAGCGCCCCCCTCGGGCCATATCCTAGTGGAGGGGATTAGCGATGCGATCTACAAACCACTCGATATGCAGCTGGCGCTCTATGAATCGAATGATGGGACTTGCAACGGCTTTCTGAATGAAGTAGCCAGTCAGTACGATAACCAAGTACCAGATGAAAGTATGGAAGTGAGCTGTTTGTATGGCGGACAAACCTATTTTTTGCTAGTGGATGGCGGAATTGACTTTGATGGCCTATTTAGTTTGCGACTGACCGATGCAGGAGATATTACCCCGATTACCATGATTGATACGACTTTATGTGCGGGTACGGTCTTGGCTGTGGGTAACAATGTGTATGAATCAACAGGAAGTTTCGTGGATACGATTCCCTTGTTTGGAGGTTGTGATAGTATTGTCTTTTCCAACCTTGTTGTATTGCCTCCCTTGACACTTGAAGTGGAGCAAACGATGGTTGCGATAGGAGAGGGGGCTGCCAATGGAATCGCAAAAGTAGAAATAACTGGAGGTACGGGTAATTATACGATTGAATGGTGTAATGGAGAAAATACAATCGAGGCAACGGCACTCGTCGGAGGAACTAATTGCTGCGTGATGGTGACAGATGATAACGGTTGTATGATACAAGAGTGTATAGAAGTTGACTTTACGGATGAAATTATTCCTACTGTGCAGACCAATGTGTTAGCCTGCTTTGATGATAATGATGGGTTTATTTCCTTCTCGGCTGCCAACGGATTTCCACCATACAGCTTTACCTGGCAAAAATCAGACAATAGTAATAATGGCTCAGGTTCACTGGCTGTGGATGGAGAAAGTGTAAGTTTAGATAATTTGACAGCAGGGGATTATTTGATCCATATCAGCGATCCTTTTGACGATACGACTTTTACGGTATCGATCTTGCAACCCGATCTATTGGTGGTTGACTTGGTAGATCAGCAGAATGCTTCTTGCTTTGGTTTTTGTGACGGGCAGGTAGAAGTAGCTGTCTCTGGAGGAACCGCCCCTTATCAGTTGGTGTGGACCCATGGTGCATCGACGCTCTTAATTAGTGACTTGTGTGCCAAGCCGGAACCTTACAAGCTCCTTGTCACTGATGCTAATGGTTGTCAAGCTACCTTCAGTACCGTAGTGACGGAGCCGCTAGAGTTTATTCTCACAGCGAGTGAAAAGAAAGCTGTATCCTGTTTTGGAGGGCTAGATGGAGAGGCCGAAATTAGTGTTGAAAATGGAGAAATTGCTTCTATCTTTTGGAATACGGGACAACAATCCGTGGTAGCGACAGGCCTCCCAACAGGGAATTATAGTGTGACAGTGACAAATACGGATGGTTGTGAGGCTTCTGCTAGTATACAGATATCGCAGCCGAGTGCCCCGCTGCGAGTTAGTATTGATCAGACGAATCCTATCAGTTGTGCAGGTGATCAGGACGGGATATTGAAAGCTTTTGTGGATGGCCCAGGAGAAGCCTTTTTTTACGACTGGAGTTCTGGCAGTGACCAGCTAGTAGCGACCGATTTAGGAACGGGCACGTATCAGCTAAGTGTGCGGAATGAAAAAGGCTGTAATGCCCAAGCTGAGTTTTTCTTATCAGAACCCTTGCCGCTCAGTGCTAGTCTAAGTAAAAAGGATTTGACCTGTCTCGATCCACCCAATGGAGGAGCCGTTTTTATTGATCAAGTGACTGGCGGAACGCCCGATTATGTGTATTCGATTAATGGGGGCTTATTTCAAATGCCTACTGAATTTCAGCAATTGGAAGCAGGAGCTTATGAAGTTACCATTCAGGACCTAGCGGGCTGCGAATTTAGGGTGGGAGCGAGTGTGGAGCCACCTCCGGTTTTATTGGTAGACTTGGGAGAGGATATGACTATTTCTTTAGGGGATTCTATTTTGATCATGCCCACCGCCAATAGCCAAACGGTTACTTACAACTGGAAGGACTTAGACGGCATTTTCGCGGAAGGCGATAATATTTGGTTGAAACCTACCTTTACTAAGCAATACACGATTACTGCTTTTGATACAGAGACTTCCTGTACTGCCACCGATGATATTATTATTCAAGTAGATAAGAGTCGGAAAGTATTCATTCCTAACGCTTTCAACCCGGCATCAGTGGGCGGGAATGAGCGCTTGAGGGTATACAATGGGGTAGGGGTCGTAGGCATTAAGAGTTTCCGCGTTTTTACACGATCAGGCGATCAGGTATTTGAGCAGCTTAACTTCATGCCCAACGATGCCGCCGTAGGCTGGGATGGCACCTTTCGGGGACAAGCCATGAATACGGGGGTCTACGTCTATTTTGCAGAAATTGAATTTGTGGATGGGTTGACGGAGGTTTTCCGGGGTGATGTGTTGTTGATGCGTTAGCGTTTACCTCAAGGGGTGAGTTCATTCACCCCTTGAGGTGAATCACTCACCCCCTGAAGCGAAACGCTAGTTAATCGTCAAGCGTAGCACCGAGCAGGCCGCAGCCTCTGTGAATCTATCACGTCCAGTACCGACCAAGACATTCTTAAAGTTTTTACCTGGTGTACCGGTGATCATTAAATCATAGCCTGCAGATTCTTGCCCTATTATCTTTACAGGATCGTCACTTTGCAGGATGATTACTTTACCACCTTGGACTTGGCATTGCTCTAACAGTACCACTGAAAGGTGACGAATGCTATCGACTTCTTCCTTGGATAAAGAACTGGAAACCACCCGGCACAGCGTCAACTCTGCTTGGTAAAAGTCACAGATATGTAGCGCAGCTGCGATGAAATGTGGATCATTTCGCCCGGGTCTTGAGCACACCATGATTTTGCGGATATAACGGATACCCCGGTCTTTAAACAAGGCAAAATTGCAATCTAGATGCCCGAGGAGCCAACCAATTGGATTGTGAATAAGTAGTCCATTGCGTTCCCGCCCATTCCAACCCATGACCATCCACTTACAATGGGTTTGATTACTGATAGCTTGTAAGGTTTTGGCGAGTTCATGTGTGACTGCGGCATCAAAATCTACATCAACGCTTTTATCTTTTGCCATTGTGGCAATCCGCCTATTTAAGGAACTGATATAGACATCCTCTTCTAACAGAGCATCCAACATGGTCTGGTCGGGCACTTCTGTTAAGTGAACCACCTGCAACTTTTGGCTGCCACTCAAGGCTGCCCCCATCTCAACCAACATCTCCGGAGATCGCTCCTTACCAAACATCGGCACGACTACGCTGGCGTCATTAGCTAAAGCACCATCTAAATTGGCTTCTTTTATTAATTCAGGCAAGCCCGACGTACGAGATTTCCACGCTTCTGTCTTGCTCTTACTATACAATAGGAACAAGGCCGGTCGATGTCCATAAAGCTTTAATACACCGCTACGCTCTGCCCTAGTACGGCCATAAAAGTAATACGCCAAAAAGCCGATAATACATATACCTATTACAGCGACTAGAGGAAACATACCCAAAAATAGCAGGAGGACAAAACCTGCAATAATTCCAAATATTTGCATAAAAGGATAGAGGGGCGAACGGTAGGATGGATTATACCACTGCACGGAAGTCTCACGCAATACAATCACACAAGCATTGACTAGCATAAACATCATCACCTTAAAAGCACTCGCTAGCTTGGCAATCTTTTCTACATCCAAAAATATGATCACCAAGGCCATCGCTGCACAAGTCAAACCAATGGTAACAATAGGAGTCAAAAAACGAGGATGCACTTTACTCATAATCGGCGGTAACAGCTTATCACGACCCATAGCAAAGGGAAAACGTGAAGCCGCTAGTACGCCAGAGTTGGCCATCGAAATCAACGTAATAACGCCCAGAACTGCCGCAGCTGTCCCTGCCGCTTTACCACCTATCGTATTGGCAAAGGTGTAAATCGGATGGATATCATTTTCTAGCTCCGCCACCGGTACGTTACCCACTAATGAAAAAGTAACGAGTGAATATATAATGGTGATCAGTACTAAAGCCAAAAGCATGGCAATAGGTAGGTTCTTATCGGGATTTTTAATCTCTTCGGCAATAGCCGCTACCTTGGTTACACCAGCAAATGAGATGTAGACAAAAGCGATAGCACTGATGAGGCCCGTACTACCATGGGTAAAGGCAGGCTCCAGACGCGATGGATCAAAATTGGCAAAACCCGAGAGAACAAGAACGGTCAATCCAATCAGACTTAAAGTCACGACCACCAGCTGGACCTTACCTACCTTCTTGGCACCTACCATATTGAGTAGAAAGATGAACCCAAGGAAAAATAGGGCTGTAGCTTTCAGCGGTAAATCCGCCATGATCAACAAGTAAGCACCAAAACCGACTAGGGCAAAAGAACTTTTCAATAGTAGGGATAACCAGAGTCCAATACCCGAAATTGTGCCTAAAATTGGCCCAAAGGTGCGTTCTATATAGACATAGGTTCCTCCCGAAGTGGGCATAGCCGTGGCTAATTCTGACTTTGAGAAAACGGCGGGTAAAATACAGACACCAGCCAGTAAATAAGCTAACCAAACGGAAGGACCTGTTTTAGCCGCTGCCAAACCTGGCAGCACAAAGATTCCGCTACCCAACATACCTCCAATCGCAATAGCCACCACATAGGGCAAGGAAAGGCTTCTTTCAAGCTGTCTCTTATACACATCTCCGAGCCCACGAGACCGAGGCTGATCTC
>CAJXUM010000508.1 GCA_913060855.1 uncultured Lewinella sp.
AGATCAGCCTCGGTCTCGTGGGCTCGGAGATGTGTATAAGAGACAGGTATTTAAAAGAGGAATCTTTATCACTCGGCATTTGTACAAAACCAAGACTTGCCAAGGTCTTATTAGAGGCTATGTTCTCTTGCTTTACGTATCCTACAATATTAATAGCGCTATCTATGTCTAGTTGCAATTGGGCCAAGCCGCCTTTTAGCAAGTACTTGCCAAGACTGCGCCCTCTGAAACTCCGATCAACGGAATAACTAAGCAGGGCTACACCATTGATGGCGAATCGAATTTGTCCTACTGCTTGTCCTTTGTATTCCAATATGTAGAGAATCACCTTAGGGGCCTTAATTTTTCGGTCAAACCATCGTCGATGATCTTCTAGTTTGATCGGCTCTGGATGGAAAGACTGTGCCCGGGTTTCTGGCTCGTTAGCCCATTTGAAATACAGTAACATGTCTTTTTCATGGGCTACCCTGAAACGGCAATTCATCTGATAATCAAGTTCTCGAAAAAGTTTGAGCAGGCGACGATCACTTTTACCATCTATAAGCGCATCTAATTTTGAGCGATCAAGTGGCTTGGGACGATCACTTTTAAAGTCAGCCCAACTTAATGCCAAACCATTTCCGGTCAAATATTGATGAAGGTAAGCCTGGTTGTCAGCCGTCTGTAATAAGTAAAGTTGATGGCCTACGCATAGGTATTCTAGCGCAACGCTACTAGGTGGACATATCGCAAAATCGCAACGTGCCATCAATACCACCATATTATCAGCATTCAGGTTGGAAAAGATATTAATCCGTAGCCGACTCTGCTGCTGAAAGGCTATCAATGCTTCTTGGTGTAGAAAGGCGCTACCAATCACAACATTACAGACTTGTATCTCTTCTTTCTGCTCACATGCTTGCAATACCTGTATAATATCATTGTTGGGGTCAGCCCCTCCCATGCAAATAAAGGCGGCACTATGCCCTGATTCACTTTCCTCACTAGCCATTCGTTGCTGAGCTGCTTGCAAGAAGGGTTGTCGCAATAACATATAAGCTAAACCCAAGTGAAATTTGGTATAGGAAGCCGCGCTATAGGCACTAGCTTGTATGCCACTAGTATGATTGATGATAGCATCCGCCACAAAATGCGTCTTATGGATATCATCTATACAGACTAATTTCCCTGCTGCTGCGCGAATCTGCTGTTGATATTTCGTGTCGAAATGATACCCATCTAAAACGATGATTTCCTTACCCTTCAGAAAGTGATGGGCTATAAATTGAGCCTCATGCGGGGGAAGTACTTTATCATTCAATCCGATTAGACCGAATCCACCTTCTTCTATTAGATGGGACACCGCTGGACTAGGATCTCTAACAATAAATTGGCAGTCGAACTCCTGCTCCAACATCTTGGCCAAGGCTAAAGAGCGGATAATATGCCCCAGCCCCATTTTATTATGCCCGTCTGCCCTTAGATATACTCTCGTTTTCATGGAATTGATGAATTAGTTGGTACTTAAGTTCTGCCAGTTTCCAATCGCTTTCTTGATCTATATCTTGCACCTCCATCTCTGGCAGAATAATAGCTCCGGTATTAGTAGTAATCAGATTTCTGTTGGCCAAGAGCCTTTCGACATCAAACCAATAGAACTGACCACAATCGTGATAAGCTGTTTCTAAATCTTGCGAACGGGTATTGAGATGTTCAGGCATCATCATACCCAGTTTCCCCCTATCCATTGTAAATGACCGCTGTACCGGGTAGCTGAAAGGCACCACTGGCATCACCGTATCCAAGTCTTCTCGGATAAGTTTTTTCAAAGCCACATCCAAACGGTAATGAGAAATGAAGGGCGCTGTAGGGTAAATGCAACAGGCATAGCGAAAATTGATGCCTTGCTCTTTGTAGCGAGATAGCACTTCGATGAGTACATCTACGGTTGTTGCTTTATCCGAAGCCGAGTTGTCACTGCGCAGAAAAGGGATATTAGCCCCAAAATTGGTAGCAACGTCTGCAATCATTGCACTATCAGTGGACACCATGACCTCATCAAATAGGTCAGAATCCAAGGCCGTATTAATGGAATAGGCAATGATCGGCTTCCCCAAGAAATTGCGAATATTCTTATTGGGAATACGCTTACTACCTCCGCGAGCCGGTATAATGGCTAGAGTTCGCATAAAATAGAAGTCTTAGTTAATTCGATAATTTGTTCTTGCTGTTCCGGTTTAAGTTCCGGATACATAGGTAGACTCAAACAGTGCTCATAATATTTTTCGGCCTGCGGTAGGTCTCCTTTTCGCCAGCCTAATTTTTGATAGTAAGGTTGGAGGTGAACAGGAATGTAGTGTACCTGTGTATAGATTCCTTGCGAGCGCAAGTAGTCGTATAACGATTTTCGCTCCTCCGCTTGTATCACATAAAGATGATACGCGTGCCCTCCATCGATCGGTTTTGCCAAAGGCCGAATAGGCGAATTTTGGAAAGCTTCGTCATATCGCTGAGCAATAGCCCGTCGTTTTTCCAAACCGCTAGCTGCACGTGATAATTGTGATAAACCTAGGGCGCAGTTGATGTCTGAAATGCGGTAATTGAAACCCAAGGTTTGCATTTCATAGTACCAACCACCGTGATTTTCCTGTAGCAACGATGGGTCTTTTGTAATGCCGTGCGTGCGTAAGAGCAGCAATTTCTCATACAAATCTTTCCGATTGGTGGTAATCATTCCCCCCTCTCCCGTCGCAATATGTTTGACCGGATGGAAGGAAAAGATAGATAGGTCTGCATATCGGCCATTCCCGCAATGTTGCTGCTTCCCTTTGCTGTCGGTAAAATAAGCTCCTGGCGCATGGCAGGCATCCTCAATGATCCACAACCCATATTCATCTGCCAGTTCGCGAAAAGAAGCTAAGTCTACAGCATGACCAGCAAAATCGACAGGTATGATGCCACTGAAAGTACCTTTGGGATGACTCTCTAACATGATTCTAACCTTATCGATATCCAGTAATGCTGTACCCGGTTCTACATCTGCAAATACCACTTGACCACCGCAATAGCGGATGCAGTTGGCTGAAGCAGCAAAGGTGATGGGCGTGGTAATTACTTTGGTACCTGGCTCTACCTCTAAGGATAGTGCACATAGGTGTAAAGCCGCTGTTCCATTCGTAACGGCTACCGCATAGCGAGCACCTACATATTTGGCAAAGGCATCTTCAAAAGCCTTGATAGTAGGCCCTTGAGTGAGATAAGCTGATTGTAAGGTTTGGACGACAGCCTCGACATCTTCCTGTGTGATATGCTGTCTACCGTAGGGGATATTTAGCATGGATGCTATTTTTTATTGGGAAATCAGTGATTAGGCTGCTTCTACTAAGCTGTAGGGTTGGAAGTCGGCATCCACATGTTCCTTGATAATCTCTCTGATTTCCTCTACCCCGATCCATTGGTCATTTTCACCTGAATTATAACTGAAACCGATTGGCACTGATTTGGCATGGAAAGCCTGGTATTGAGCCAAGTAGTGATCCTTGGTGAGCCCCTGGTATTGTAGATTGGTGGGGCAGATAATATAATGTTCATCCAATTCTAGTGTATTGAATGAATCTGCCTGTGTGATCATTTCCTCGTGCAGCTTTTCGCCAGGTCTGATTCCCACGATGCGTTGCTCGCATGCTGGTGCGATCGCCGTCGCTACATCTCCTATTTTATAGGAAGGTAATTTTGATACAAAAATTTCCCCTCCAATGGCATTTTCAATGGCAAAAAGGACCAATGCGACGCCGCCTTCGAGAGAAATATTAAAACGTGTCATATCCTGGTGGGTAATCGGTAAAAATCCTTCTTTCCGCTTATTCATAAAGAAAGGAATAACGGACCCTCGAGATCCTGCTACATTACCATAACGCACCACCGAAAAACGTACATCTCGATCCCCACGCATATTGTTAGCAGCTACAAATAATTTGTCAGAACATAGCTTGGTAGCGCCATATAGATTGACCGGAGCTGCGGCCTTATCAGTGCTAAGCGCTACCACAGATTGTACATTATTGGCAATAGCAGCCTTAATGATATTTTGAGAACCGTTTACATTCGTCTTTATACATTCTGTCGGATTATATTCTGCAGCAGGTACTTGCTTGAGTGCCGCCGCATGTACCACTATATCAATGCCCTCACAGGCCTGGATCAATCGTTCCCGGTCTCTTACATCGCCTATGAAATAACGCATGGCCGGATATACAGATGGGGAGAATCGCTGAGACATTTCATATTGTTTCAACTCATCGCGAGAATACACTACTACTTTTTTTACATCGGGAAAACGCGCTAGAATAGTGGCGATAAATTCTTTGCCAAAAGAGCCTGTTCCTCCAGTAACGAGTATAGATTTACCGTTCAAGTTAAGCATGACTTGAGATTAATTTAGGGTGAATTAATGAAAGCTTAGACCAAGAAGTTTTGAATGAAAGGTGGTAGGTGATTATTCTGAGTGCAGGTTCAAGTGGTGATTTTGTTCCCTACAAATATGATATAAAATAGCGTTGTTTTCTTCTCTTTTCGGTTTTTGGTAGAAATGCTTCGGTTTTTGGTAGGAAGGCTTCATTTTTTGTCTTTTACTAGGTTTGTATGTAATGATTTATTGTGTAATATATATCGCGTAATCTTCGATTTCTCCAGTGTTTAATTCAGCTGCTTGGGTATTTGCATCGGATACCGGTGCTAGGTAAATTCGCATTCTCGTGATGAAATCGGTCTTCATACCTTCAGGCAGTTGTAATGCGCTACTCACCATTCCTGTATTAGATTGCAGGACTAGCTCATCGGTCTCGAACAGGTGGTTTTCATTAAAATCTATCCAAATGGTCCATTGGACCAAGCAGTCCCCATTCATTAATTCACTTTGCAAGTCAATCCGGTTTTCATGCTTAGCTGATAGGTCAAAGATGATGTTTGTATTATCTACATAACCTTTGCTTTCAAAAGAAGAATTTTCCACTAGGTCATTGATCGCAACAGAACTGATCCACAAATTAGAGGGATCTAAATGCGCGGGGTGTATATAAGCGCTGCATTCTCCTGCCGTCCAAGTATCCATTCCATCGGCTAAAGCTAGTGTTGTGTTGATGTAAGTTTTTCCGTTGTCACCACATACAGGAGCATAGTGGATAGTATCCAATGATTCGAATGAAATGGCTGTTACCTGTGGTAAAGTGTGGAGGTTGTAAACGCTGTCTTGAGCAGCTGTGGTAGTGGTCACAAATATAAGGCAAATAAAGCAAAAAAGGAAAGTAAAAGGCTTCATTATATTTATTTTTTTAGTATTTATTCTAGGTTGATAATCTAAAAGAAAGAGAGGCCCTCAGGCCATATGACTAGAGGTGCACTCTCTAAGGACTGTCTCTTATACACATCTCCGAGCCCACGAGACCGAGGCTGATCTC
>CAJXUM010000509.1 GCA_913060855.1 uncultured Lewinella sp.
ATCAGCCTCGGTCTCGTGGGCTCGGAGATGTGTATAAGAGACAGATTCAAAAGGAAAGGTGAAAGGTGAAATTGTTGTTGTCGTCGCTGGAAAAAAGAAAAAGTAATATTCTCCAAAACCTCCCTCTAATTTCTTTCCGCCATCCCTAAAAGCATGATTTAGCAAGAATATTGGCAATTCGTCAATCATTTTTGTCAGCTTGCATGCCAATTATGGTATACTACACACTTGGGTAGTTACAACTATTGAAGGCTTTTATTTACCTTTCGGGCCGAAGTAGATGGTAGATGGAATAGGCTATATCGTCGATAATTTACGTGTCTTACTTTGAACCCGAACAAATTTTACATAAACTGCACATTGAAAGCAACTATCTAAAAAGTAGTGTGTCTTTTATAATAACTGACTGTTATATCAAGTAACCATACTGGTTACCTGAGCCCTGATTAGCATAAAAAAGAAAGTAAATCTCAGTAATCCTTCAAAGTAAAACCGAAGCGTTGCGGGTGAACTATCTTTTGATATGCATTAATCACCGGATAGACCAAAGAAATATTTTTTCACCCGACTAATTAACTACCATGATCTTCGTAGCTATCGTGGATAGTGATAAGACTATCCGAGAAACGTGGCGGCGTATGTTAGATACAACTGAAGGCTTCGGTTGTAGTGGGGTCTATCCTGACGCACATTCTGCCCTCGAACAAATTGTTGAACACAAAACTGATATTGCCCTAGTCGATGCACAGTTGAAAGAGTTATCAGGAATCGAGTGTGTAAAAATGCTCAAGCGAGAGATTCCTGAAATCGACATTATCATGTCATCCCATAACCTGGAAGATGATGAAATGATTTTCCAGGCCTTCAAAGCGGGAGCGTGTGGTTTCCTACCTAAAAATATTTTTCCGTCAGACTTGTTGGAAGCGATCCGAGAAGCAAAAATAGGAGGTGCTCCTATGCCTAGGGAAATTGCTAGAAAACTGGTGGTTTCATTTAGTCAACAACAAGCTCAAACAGAAGTTTTTTCCAAACGAGAAATGGATGTATTGGATCTATTGTGTGAAGGCAATAGCTATAGGGAGATGGCCGAGAAGCTGTTTGTTAGCCCTAATACTATTCGTTTCCACTTGAAAAATATATACAAGAAATTAAATGTAAGCTCTAGGCATGAAGCCGTTATAAAAGCGATGCAAAATTTTCTACTGATGTGAAAAACTACTCAAGTGGGCAGTGTTGTCCGCTTGAGTTTTGAATTAACTTGCTCTATAAAATGGAATAAAAAAAAAGTTGCCAGTGACATGACAACTTCAACTCTTTAGAACTAGTGAGAGTTTTTTTCATACTAATCCAATTTAGTTGCCGCGCCGCGCAGCGCGGCAACCTTTTATTGGTTATCAAATGTAAACAATCCTGCTGAATTTACAAAAGTTCTCCAATGAAAAGGCGAGCTATTGTTCTGCTATAGTCGTTAATTGTGCTTCTATTAGGGGTAAAATCACAGTAAAGTGAGTATCCGATTCTTCCACGCCTACCTTATTTTTTGAGAAAAAGGCATATCTCGTCCTGATATTTTCCAGTCCTACGTTCGTTGATGGCATCTCCTGTACCTTCTTTTGTAGGTTGTTACGCATTACTAACTGGTGATTTTCATTCATGAATAATTCAACCAATAAGGGTTTCCGCTGAGAGATGATATTGTGCTTGATTGCATTCTCCAGCAACATCTGCAGCGATAAAGGTACAATTTGGTGCTCGTGATAGGCTTCGGATATGGATAGATTGATTTGAAAGCTCTCACCAAATCGTTCTTTCAATAAGAAGATATAAGATTGTAAAAAGCTGAGTTCTTCGGCAATGGAGATTAATTCCCGATCGCGTATTTCCAATATATAGCGGTATACCTTAGATAATTTACGAACGAAGGTGACGGCTTTGTCTGGATCTTCTGGAATGATATAAATTAAAGTATTCAAGCTATTGAACAGGAAATGTGGATTAACTTGGCTTTTGAGTCCTTCCAGTTGAGATTGCACATTTTCCCTTTTCAACTTCTCTGTTTCTACGATGGCCTCTTTCCACCGATTGTACAAGAATATACTTTCATAAATGGATACCACTAGTACAATAACCACCAGAGAGGGGAGCTTGTACTCCATATGAGTCAGGCCATAATCTTCGGCTCCTTTAAACACATCGTTATGTAGATAACCTATTACTGTATTGACGATTATAAAAATGACCAGGATGCCCCCTGCGGTATAGAGCAAGCGGCGACCCGTTTCTTGATGGCCTGTAAATCTGATCCTCAACTTAAAGATCAGTATTCTGACACATAGCCAATAACTGGCTGTATAGAGGAGTGATATACTATATTTAGGCAGGTAGGCTATTAAACCCTCGCTTATATCTTCTTGAAAAAAAAGAATAGGAAAAAAAAAGGCGATAACAGGAATTCCAATCAAGAGATGTGGAACATCATTGAACCCCAAGATAGCGATGGCCTTTTCCCGGTTTAGCATAACTTTGAATGTTGTGATAGTCATATTTCAACATACAAAATAGTCTATTTTACGTCAATCGTTTGTAAAACAAACTTGAATCGTGGAATAGGAATACTGAAACGTGTTAAATCGCCTATGAATAGTTAGGTCGTTAGGTCTCAAATAGATTTCTTGATCTATACCAAGGGCATGTTTGGGCAGGCCTTAATTGTCTCCAAGCTGCAAATCTTCTTTTATCCTGCGTTAGAATATCACTCAATTGCCTGAATGTTGCCAATAGCTATCGGCAACAAAAGCTGACTTGCCCAAACCTCCTCTAATTCAAACGAATCTCATCTTCATTTTCATCAAAGAACTTGTATTCCGTCATACTAAAGTCAACCACCTCTCTGATCTTGATCCATTTATTGTATTTGAAGTACCAGCGCATCTGTAAACTAGGAAATCCGCGCTTAATAAATGCGGCTAGATAAGGGTGCATATGTACGACTAATGGTGCTTTAGGCCTAGATTGGAAGATAAAGCTTATGTCTCTTTGTACATCATCGGTAAGCAATATGGAAGGGTTTATTTTTCCTGTCCCCTTACAACTTGGGCAAACTTCAGCTGTATTGATTTTTAGCTCAGGCCTTACTCGCTGACGCGTAATTTGCATCAGACCAAACTTACTCAAAGGAAGAATCGTATGCTGCGCACGATCTTTCTTCATGAAGTGGCGCATGGCTTTGATCAATTCCTTCTTGTGTTCGACATTCTTCATGTCGATAAAGTCCACAATGATAATTCCGCCAATATCCCTGAGTCGCAATTGGCGTGCAATTTCTTCAGCAGCTTCTAAATTAACATTCAAAACTGCCTCCTCCTGGTTATTGCTAGACATCTTATGGCCACTATTGACATCGACTACATGCATTGCTTCTGTATGCTCGATGACTAGATAGGCACCGCTATTCATAGTAGCGGTTTTACCAAAAGAGGACTTGATCTGCCGGCTTACGCCGAAAGAGTCGAATACAGGTTTGGAAGATTTATATAGCTGTACGATTTTGACTTGATCTGGCGCAATAGAGGCCAGGTAATTCTTGATATTGTAATGAAGCTCTTTGTCATTCACCACAATCTTATTGAAGGAATCGCTAAGTACGTCACGAAGTATGCTGGAGGTTTTATCCAATTCGCTCAATAACTTAGTGGGTGCTTTAGCCTTGTGCAATTGACTATGAATACTCTCCCATTTCTGGAGCATGTATTGCAATTCGTCGTGCAGGTCTGCTACCTTTTTCCCTTCAGCAGCAGTACGCACAATAACGCCAAAGTTTTTAGGTCGAATACTCTCGACTAATAACTGTAAGCGTTTTCGTTCTTCTGCATTACCAATTTTTTTAGAAACGGCAACCACATTTGCAAAAGGAGTTAGAACAAGATACCTTCCAGGAATTGTGATTTCACAACTCAACCTGGGTCCTTTGGTAGAAATCGGTTCCTTGAGGATTTGTACCAATAACTGTCCTCTCTTTTCGAATACTTGATCGATTTTTCCCGTTTTTATAATTTCGGGTTCCATCTTGAAGTTTTCTAAGAGGGGCGTACCAATCTCTCCAGTAATAGTACCATTTGTGTATTTGATAAGTGACCGTAGCTTGGGTCCTAGATCGGTATAATGTAGGAAGGCGTCTTTCTTATGGCCAATCTCCACGAAAGCTGCATTTAGGCCTGGCATCAATCGTTTTATTCTTCCCAAAAAAATGTCTCCAACTGTGAAGTTGTTATTTGTTTTTTGGTAATGGAGTTCAACTAGCTTTGATCGTTCTAGAAGTGCAATTTCTACCTCAGTAGGCGTTGCATTGATAATTAGTTCTTTTTCCACAATAACATGTTTGTTCGGCAAGGGCTAGGGGCTGAAGCATCGAAGTAGAAAAAAGAACTCAAAGGAAGATGGGATAGTGTATAACCACTAGACACCACATCCGAAAATATGCTAGAAATTTATTGCGATTAGAACAAAAAACCTTATAAATCAGGCTAGATCAAGTGTATCTCCTCGGGTAACTATCTCCACTTTATTTCGTGAGGGTTATTCTCTTGTCTGTCTAAGACAGTAATAGGTGGCTGTTTCTGCTGGAAGGGTTGGTTTTAATGAGAGGGTGAAATTTTTTATGTAGCTAGGTATTATATAGCCACCGAATTTCTTTGAGCGCTTATGTTTCTTCGTTTTTCCCAGTGACAGCTTTACTCTTTACTGAAGTTCCAAATCGCTTACTGTATTACTAATAGCATATATCAGATAAATACCAAACGCCAGATCTTTAAACCACAGTGTGATTAAAGACCTGGACGTCAATATTATATACCGTTGAGTTGAAGGATTGCTATAGATACAAGCCAATTTACTAGTACAATAGCAGATACCCTTCTACCCAATGCCGAATATTATCTACCGGTTTTTCTTCTTATGGCGATTCTTGCGCAATCTTTTCTTGCGTTTGTGCGTCGCTATCTTATGTCTTTTACGCTTTCTTCCACACGGCATAATCAAAAATCATTTAAAGTTATAAAAAAAGTTAATTTATAGAGTTACACTTTTCTAGAAATGGCAAAGCAAGATCTGATTTACCTGCTTTTTCGTAAGCCTGTCCCATGAGACAATTTGCTGTCTCACTAGTCGGGTCCTTGTCAATCACTGTTTGCAAGCGTTGAATCGCCTTATCAAACTGACCTGTTTGGATAGCCAATCTAGCCAAAGTTGTATTTATCAATGCATTTTCAGGACTTTCGTCATCCAAAGACCGAAGCATTAGAATTCCTTTCATCGGATTGCTTGGCGGAGGATTTTCTGTATAACACAATGCCAAGTTGACTTTGTGCTGCACATTAGCCGGGTTGATAGCTGTCTCTTATACACATCTCCGAGCCCACGAGACCGAGGCTGATCTC
>CAJXUM010000510.1 GCA_913060855.1 uncultured Lewinella sp.
CTACACTATCCTCTTCGTCGGCAGCGTCAGATGTGTATAAGAGACAGGATTAACAGTGGTGGAATCGACCCAAATAGCATTCGGTTTCATGCTTCCTAAAGCGCCAGTTGGACCAAAGAAACAGCTTTTCACCACTTCTGGGGTGGATAACATGCTGAATACTATATCCGCATCAGCCACTGACGCTTGTAAGGAGGTAGCGCCCTTTGCGCCTTGGGCTACTAAGGCCTCCATTGGCTCTTTAGATCGATTGTAGACGGTAAGGTCAACCCCGTTTTTAAGCAAATTGGTAGCCATTCGACTCCCCATAATTCCTAATCCGATAAAAGTGATTTTCATGATTTGTATTTTGTTATATATATGTTGGCGACAAGCTCTTGCTTGTTTACTGGCCTTAATTGCACCTGCCTTAAGGAGCTCCTGCTCGCTGTAAGTAATTAAAGGACTTGTAGGCTGTATCTCGGCGAGCAGGAGCTCGCAGTCAAAGACCGCATACTAGTGAAACTAGTAGTGAACATCAGATGTTAACCTATCCAAAAATGGTGAAGTCAATAGGAAATAACCGACCCACCCACTTCAGAAGAACACCTCAATTCAAGAGCTGATCATTCCGTTTGGAAAGCATATATTGTTTAGGAGATTGGCCCACCTTTTTTTTGAATTCTTTAATGAAGTAAGACGTATTTTCATAACCCACCTCATAAGCCAGGGTAGTAACACTAAGGTCTCTTTCAGCCAGTAAATGCAAGGCTTTTTCAAGGCGGCGATCTTTCAACCATTGCTGTGGCGTGGTATCATAAAAGGTCCGAAAATCACGCCGAAAGGAGCTCAAGCTGCGCCCCGACAAATAGGCATAATCCTCAATCTTCAGGGGCTTGTCATAGTTCTTCTCCATCAGGTCCTTGATTTGGCGTTTTTTGGGTAAAGTCAGCCTAAAGAGAAAGTCAGCCAACTGCTGTTCAGGTACCAGGTTATTGATTAAATGCAGGAGTTCCAATATTTTTAGAGGCAGCAGACTTTTATCATTTACCTGTTGGTTTTTATAAATCAGGAGCAGGGTTTCGGCAAATTGATTCATCATAGGTACTGCGCCCAATTTAAGGTAACTAGGGATAGCCTTTTTGCTGAATTCGCTAACTTTTGAATGGGCTAAAAAGGAATGTATGAGACTATCATCAAAGTAAAAAAGTAGGCACTTGAAACTACCTTTTGTCGGCAATAGATCGGATACGTAATACAAACCTCTAGGAATAAAGACTAACTCATTTTCTCGGATCTTGATCCATTCCTCATCGTAGGTGCGAATATGCTGCTCGCCAGCTAGAACAATAGAAATCACATGGTTCGATACATAAGCCTCTCGTTGCGTAATAGCTTGGTCCAGCTCTTTGGTTAAAATCGCCGTATTCCCTTCCCGCAAGATGACGCTCACCTGCTTATCTTCAAATAACCGTTGTGGTATTAGGATCATATCATTTTCTCTTGTGATGTCACAAATATCGGACTTCAAAAAGAAAGAAATAGTCCAAACCCACAAAAAGTAGTGCTTTTCAACCAGAAGATGGCTAAGCCAAACTACTATTGACTTTCCTTTTTATTTTTGGCATTGCCGTAGTATTGTTCTTCCATATTCTTGACGCGACTCAAGTCTGCTTGCAAGGCTTTTGGCGCAGGCAATTCTAGTAATAGTGAATTCTCTTTCCAAAAACTGGGATCATAGGTATAGCGAACGTCTCTTAGGTTTTTATCACGGGGCACCCGTTTTCTAATTGATGAAAACTGGGCTTCATTTGAATTAGCAAACTATCTGTCTGGAGTTCTTTCAAGGATAATCTATAATTCTCATAACCGATTTGGCTGATGATCAACTGATCTGCTCGATCTTGGTCATAAATCTTGATCAAAAACGCTCCTAATTGGTTTGAAATAGCTCCCCGACCCTGATTAGATTCAAAAAAGACATTGGCATAAACGACAGGCTCTTTGGTTTCTTTATCCACAATTCGCCCGTAAATTTGTACCTGAGCAATAAGCTGAACAATGGGGATCAAGATGATCAGGCCCAAGCTAATTCGTTTCTTCATTGTTTTTTTGTCATTATACAACAGTAAATCCACCAAATGATGAGCACGAAGCTGGATGCTCATTCGCGATCTTAACCAATACTACCTTAATATAAGGTTTTCCAATCCATATTATCAACATTCTCATTTTCATTGCTTAAATTGAAAAGGTTTTTGACGAAGAACAGCGGAAGCAGCAAAGCAGGGAAAGTGACCTAGGTCAAACCCACAGATAGGAACATCAGCCTATTCAATATATGCCTTTACGAAAACACCAACACAACTCGTCGCCATACCCCGCTTCTCGTGGTATTGGCCTCTTCTTTATTTCGCTCCTATTCATGGCCTTACAGTATAGCTGCGAATCCCCCCCTCCTCCCTCAGCCCCCAATGGCGGTCTATTCTTACCCGATGGTTTTGAAGCCGTCGTGGTGGTAGATAGCCTGGAAGGTAAAGCCCGGCAATTGGCCGTGCGGGACAACGGCGACCTATTTGTCAAATTGCGCTATTCCAATGAAGAAGGAGGAAGTGTTGTACTTCGCGATACTAATCAAGACGGTCGGGCCGATATTATTAGGCGATTTGGTGTGTACGAGCACAAGGGTAAATATGGCTATCAAACCGCCATACATATTCGTGATAGTTTTCTCTATTCGAGTACGGAATTAGCGGTATATCGGCATCGGTTGGAAAAGGATCAAATGGTTCCTGTTGATCCGCCCGAAATTATCGTTTTGGACGACCATGAGCATGGCGATCATGAGCACAATGGAAAACCGATTGCCTTTGATGAAGAAGGGCACATTTACGTCCCCTATGGTGCACCGTCCAATGCCTGTCAAGACCCTAAACGCACGCCTGGGATGCCAGGGATTGATCCTTGCCCGCAGCTCGAATATCATGGAGGCATCTGGCAATATGACGCCAATGACTTGTGTCAAACGCAATTGAATGGAAAAAAATACGCCAGCGGAATACGAAGTGTGGTGGCCATGAACTGGAACAAGCAAAGTGATGAACTATACCTTGTTATGCATGGCCGAGACGATTTGCTCCGGCTTTTTCCACAGCAATTTAGCCCCTGGCAAAGCGCACTTCTCCCCTCAGAAGAGTTTTTAAAAGTAACAGAAGGCAGTAATTTTGGTTGGCCTTACTGTTTTTATGATCAAATGCAAGGCAAAAAAGTATTGGCTCCCGAATATGGAGGAGATGGAAAAACAATAGGCAGATGCGCCGACTATGACGATCCGGTCATGGGCTTTCCTGGTCATTGGGCCCCCAATGATCTCCTGTTTTATGAAGGCGACCAATTCCCAGATCGCTATCAAGGAGGCGCTTTTATTGCCTTTCATGGTTCAACCAACCGAGCCCCTTATCCACAGTCCGGCTACTTCATTAGTTTTATTCCTTTCAACGATGGAGAGGTAAGTCAAGAATGGGAGGTTTTTGCAGATGGTTTTGCCCAAGTAGATCCCATTGTAAGCGTAAAAGATGCAAAATACCGCCCCATGGGGCTAGCAGTGGCCCCAGATGGCAGCCTCTACATCGCTGAAACAGAAAAGGGGAAAATCTGGCACGTCACCTATACCGGAAAAAAAGAAGAATTTGGAGCACCACAGTTGGCCAGCATGGAAGCTCGTAAGGAACTCTCTCATATTCGCACTCCAGATAAAATTACCGATAATCTACAAGAAGAAATCACAGACAAGGGCCAGGCCCTCTATCATCTTTATTGTGGAATCTGTCATCAAAAGAATGGCCAAGGTGCATCGGGTCGTTTCCCTCCCTTGGCGGGCACCGACTACGTGACGGGAGATCCTAATCGCTTAATCGGAATTATCCTCAACGGCATGGAAGGGGGGATTGAGGTAAATGGCGAAGCTTATAGCGGCGTCATGCCCCAACATAGCTTTTTGAGTAATGAAGAGATTGCCGAAATCCTCACTTATGTAAGAAGTGATTTTGGGAATAGTGCAGATGCTATTTCAGCTGCTCAGGTGGAAAAGGTAAGGAGTGAAGCGGTGGTGAAATGAAGAAATGAAATGGAGAAGATGTGAAAGAGTGAAGAATTGTCACAATTTCACCTCTTCGCAATTTCTCCACTTCATCGATTCATCGATTCACTCCTCACCCCCTCCCCACCGGCTGTTGTTGCGTCACGCAATGCACTCCGCCCCCATCAAGCCCCAATTCTATCGCCGGGATACCTACGACCCTTCGATTGGGAAATATTTCCTGTAAGATGGCATTGGCCACTGCATCATTAGGGTCTTCAAAATTAGGAACCAATACGACTTCATTTCCCACATAAAAATTGATGTAAATCCCGTGATCTCTCGAAGAAGGCAAGCGATACTTCGTGAAAGGTAAATGGACTATATTATACTTCTCGCCATCCACGTTTCTTGCACTTTTTAGTATGGCATATTCTTCCGGATCGGCTTCCGCTTCTGTATTGGTAACGATCGTATGGGCATTGGCAAAACGCGCTGTTCCATCAATGTGATCATCCGTGATTTCCTCGCCGGGGTAACCTTCCAACCAAATGAAATTACTTACGCCAAGGTATTGTTTAAAATAGGCCTCAGCCTGCGCTTGGGTGAGCCCCGGGTTGCGATTTTCATTCAAAATAGAACTCCGCTTGGCTAGTAGAGTGCCTTTGCCGTCGATTTCGACCGACCCTCCTTCATTTATCATCGGTACCGTCCTAGCGGGAAGGCCAAGTCCTTGCGCAACTTTAGCCGGTATCTGGTTGCAATGAGAAAAGGCTGCTTTTTCGCCCCAGCCATTGAACCCCCAGTTCTGCACAACCAATTCATCTTGCTCATCATATACGAAGATGGGCCCATTGTCTCTCACCCAATAATCATCCGTTTTCCATTGAAAAAAATCAACCTGCCCCATATCAAGATCGGCATCTATCAATAATTCCTCCACCCGGTTCTCTTCTTCCTCATTATAGACAATGATATGCACACTCTCGCCCGTATGCAGTGCTTTGGCCATGGCGATGAAGGTTTCATCATGCCTTTGATGGTGTCGTCGATAGGTATAATTATGCGGCCATTGCAGCCAGGTTCCCTCATGTAACGCTTCTTCGGCTGGCATGTAAAAAGTAGCTTCGTCTAAGACGGGCTGAATCCCTACTTCCATTTCTTTAATCAGTTGGCAATTGCTAAGTAATAATAGCGATACGATTGAAACTAACATCATTTTTCTCATTTGATTTACTTTGGTCTAGTTAAATGGTTAATAACTCGACTACAAAGCTATCGGGATTCGGAAGGGGGTGGGTAGTCCAAAATGGACAAGTTGTGGTATTAATTCTTATTCAAGGAAGCCTGCGGCAGGGCAGGTTCCGGTTGGAAAC
>CAJXUM010000511.1 GCA_913060855.1 uncultured Lewinella sp.
CAGCGTCAGATGTGTATAAGAGACAGCCCCTGTCCCCTCAAATGCCGAATCTTTCCCCCCTATTATACCAAAAATTACCCCCTCCTGCCCTGTATTTCCTTCTAATTTAAAGCATCTAAAGAAGTCACTAGTACTAAGCATTCGAAAAACATTAAAACTTAAGTCTAATGGAAAAAAAGATCTACAAAATTTCACTGTTACTTATTTCCTGCCTGCTGACTTTGGGTGCTCTTTCGGCCCAAAGTGTTCAAATTGTAGGGAAAGTCACGGGCGCAGCTGATGGAGCACCCTTGATTGGCGTAAGTATCCTCGAAGTAGGAACCTCAAATGGTGCCGTGACAGACATTGATGGAAACTATGCGATTACGGCTCAAGCACAAGGAAAATTGGTTTTTTCCTATGTCGGCTTTACTACTCAAGAAGTAGCTATTAATAACCAAACCTCCATCAATATTACACTCTCCGACGATGCTACTCAATTAAATGAAGTAGTGGTAGTAGGTTATGGCAGAGAGAAAAAATCCACTTTAACCGGAGCAGTAGCTACTATTGATAACAAAAAACTAACCACAGTACCGGTCGCAAACTCCGCTAATTTATTAGCGGGAAGAGTACCAGGGGTAATGACTAGGCAGAATTCTGGCTTGCCAGGCTCAGAAAACACTCAAATCCGCATCAGGGGATATGCCGGATCTCCATTGATTCTTGTGGATGGAATTCAAACTTCTTTCGATCGAGTCGATCCTAATGACATTGAGTCGATTACGGTACTGAAAGATGCAGCAGCAGCCGTTTACGGAGCTCGTGCGGGAAATGGAGTGATCTTGGTCACTACAAAAAGAGGTCAGACAGGGGATGCAAAAATTAGTTATAACGGTAGTTACACTGCTATGTCTGCCTCTCGATTGTTTGAACAGGTGAATACCACGCAGTATATTGAACTAGTTAGAGAATCTGATCTGCTTGATCAGGCTGGTATCGACGCCACCTTCACAGAAGCGGATCTCCAAAAGTTTGCTAACAAAGAACCTGGATATGAAGGAGGAGATTGGGTAAATGGATTAATAAGGAAAAATGCACCCATGCATCAGCATAGTCTAAGCGTATCGGGTGGTAGTGAGGACATTAAATACTTTACTTCCTTTGGGTATGTAGATCAGGAAAGTTACTTCAGGTCAGGAGATTATGATTATGGTCGATACAACGCCAGATCTAATATTGACGCGAGGATTAATGATAATCTCAGTTTCAACCTTGATCTTTCCTATCGATTCGAAAAGACCGAAAGGGCTGCGAATAATATAGACGGGATGATGACAGAGTTGGCCACGACCAGACCTACCTTTCCGACTTCATTACCCGACCCTTCCGTAGGTGAGGCATTTTCTGGATTCTCACAAAGAAACCCGATATCCTCTAGTAAACGAGATAAGGCCGGGTTTTGGGACAGAGACGAAGATGTCATCACAGGCCGACTTGGGCTAAAATATGATCTACCTTTCATTAGCGGTCTTTCAGCTAAAGTAGAAGTAGGGCTTACCAGGTACAACCGAGCGATCAAGCAATTCGCGAAACCCACTGATTTATATGAATATCAACCGGAAACGGATACCTATTTGCTCCAGGCCACCCAACGTGCAGCTTCTTCTATAAACGAAAATCAATTTAGAAGAACTCAGATATACCCCTTGATTTCCTTAAACTATGATAAGAGCTTTGGTAATCACAACATAAAGGTACTGGCTCTACATGAGCAGATTACCAGAAAATTCAGTCAATTCAATGCAGGTAGATTAGACTTACTATCTACGGCCATTCCTGAATTATTTATCGGATCTACCAATAATCAAACAAATAATGGATTTTCAGGATCTGACATCGGACGGAAGAGTTATGTAGGAAGGTTGAATTATATCTTTAAAGATAAATACCTATTTGAGGCAACCTTCCGAGCAGATGGAAATGTATTGTTTTCGCCAGAAAGAAGATGGGGTTATTTTCCCAGTTTTTCCGCAGGTTGGGTATTGTCAGAAGAGTCATTCATGAATATGGGCTCAGGAGGAGCATTGGATTTCTTAAAATTGAGAGCATCTTTTTCTCAGTTAGGGGATGATACAGCGAATGGACTAAACGGTTTTGATTACTTGACCGGCTACGAGCTGCAAAATCCAATTATACTGGATGATGGAACTGCTTTTCCTACTATTAGAACTAGAGGCCTGGTTAATCGACTATTGACATGGGAAGAAATGACTGTGTACAATGTTGGCCTAGAAGCAGTACTTTGGAATGGTAAACTATCTTTAGAAGCCGAGTTGTTTTACAGAAAGCGAGAAGGGATAATTGCCCAGAATATTGAGGATGTACCCTCTACTTTCGGTGCCGACCTCCCTGTTGTAAACATCAATAGTCAGGATAACAGAGGTATAGAATTATCTGCAGTCTACCAAGAGCGTGTTGGTGATTTAAGAATCGAACTTGCACCTAACTTCTCCCTGGCTAGATCCAGATGGTTGGATGTAAAGAGCCAAGAAGCCTTTGAGGATCCAGACCAAAAAAGATTGTTTGGATTAGATGGAAATAGAGTTAACCGATTTGTGGGATACCTAACAGATGGCATCTTTATGTCACAGGCAGAGATCGATAACCATCCTGTCGTGCAGGACGATAATGAAAACACCACCTTACGACCTGGGGATATCAGATATATTGATAGAGACGGGGACGGTGAGCTTACGTTTAGAGATCAGGATGTGATTGGATATGCTCAAGGAATTCCGGAAATGGTTTATGGAATGAATATAGCGTTGGAGTACAAGAATTTTCGATTGAGTGCCTTGATACAGGGTGCTTCCAAGTTTAGTATTAATATTAGTGGCTCCGCCAGATCTATGTTCAGCAATCAATCTATTCCGTTGACCTATCATTATGATTTAAGATGGCAACCAGATCCGAATAATCCTGGTGTAAACGTGAACCCGAATGCTGAACTTCCGGCTGCGACTCAGTCACCCAGTTTCAATAATGGTCGTAACTCTGACTTCTGGTTAAGGGATGTAACTTACTTCAGGTTGAAAAATCTTAACCTTTCTTATTCAGTTCCGAAAAACTTCTTAGGTAATTCCGGGGTTGATCAGGCACAGATTTATGTTGCTGGTGAGAATTTGTTATTGTCAACTAATTTAGGGATCTATAAGAATTCCTTTGATCCGGAATTTCAGCCTGGTTCACCATCCAGGAGATTGCCGATCACCAAATCGCTTGCGGTTGGCGTAAGAATTACATTATAGTAAAAAAGAAAAATTTATAGACATGAAAAAATCATTATATATTTTATTGGGACTGGTCTTCATCGTCTCCTGTGAGGACCCATTCGATCTGACCCCTACAGATATTATTTCCGAAAGCATTGTGTTTGAAGATAAAGGCTTGGCCGATGCATTTGTCAATGACCTGTATAATCGAACACAGTTCCACATGACCTCTGGTGGAACCAATATCAATATGGGTTTTATCAATTCCTGGGGAGGAGAGCATAGAAATTTTGCCCCATGGCAAGCAGCATTTGGACAAGTTACCAATACGCCCTACGATGAGAATGGAGCTCGCTTACTCGACTATTGGCCATACAATAACATTCGAGAAGTAAATGTATATATCGAGAATTTAGGAAAGTCAAAATCTCTTGACGCAGAATACATTGCAACAAGATCTGCAGAAGCACGATTTATTCGTGCTTGGGAATATTTCGAAATGGCAAAGCGATTTGGAGGAGTGCCTATCGTTACGGAAGCATTAGGTATCGATGCCTCAGCGGATGAACTGTTTATTTCCAGAAATTCGGAGAAAGAGGTCTATGATTTTGTAGGTTCAGAATTGGATGCAATAGCGGGGATTTTGCCAGAGGTTGGAGATAATGATGGCCGAGCTACAAAATGGGCAGCATTGGCACTTAAGAGTAGAGTAATGCTATATGCAGCAAGTGTGGCTAGAAATGGCTTCCAACAACTCGACGGTTTGCTAGGATTTCCCGCTAGTGACGCCAATGGTTATTACCAGCAATCCATGGCTGCGGCTAAAGATGTAATGGACAATGGCCCGTTTTCATTGTATAGAAGGAATCCAGACGTCGTTCAAAACCTCATCGACCTCTTCTTGGATGAATCGGATAATCCAGAGGTGATCTTTGGTGTGAAATATGACTTCGAAGCCGGTAAGAGCCATCGTTTTGATGTTACTGGGACGCCTGCAGGTTTTGGGTTTTCTTGGAATTCTAATTACCCTGTGTATCTGGAGACCATGGAAAAATTCGATTTCATCGATGGGGCTTCTGGCAAACTGGATAGGGCACTGTATGATGGCAATAACCTACTAGATCCCGCTAGGTTTTTCGGAGAAAGGGATCCAAGGTTTAGAGCCTGGATTTTCTATCCAGAAACAATATTCAAGGGCCAACCTGTGTATTTCCACACGAGTACCGTTTATACTGATCCTGCGGACGGGATGAAAAAGACGACTACCAAGCAGACTGGTTTTGTGATTCCTGGCTCAGATGGATTTCCAGGAGCAGGACACGCAAGACATGGTTATGCAGGTGGTAATAACCCGACGGGACTTCTTCGTAGAAAACATATCAATCCTACCACTCCAGATGGACAGGCTTCAAGTACCGATTGGGCTATTATTCGTTTAGCAGAGGTGATGCTCAATTATGTGGAAGCAGCCTTTTACCTGGATGATCCAAATGGCGATATGGCAGATATCCTCAATAATGAGGTAAGAGATCGAGCTGGTATGCCTGCATTGACTGGGGCTGAGATCACCGAGGATAAGATTCGTCAGGAAAGACAGGTGGAATTAGCTTTTGAAGAACATGTATTTTGGGATCTAAGAAGATGGAGAATTGCTGTTGAGGAATTGGATAACAAGGCTCGTCATAAAACGACCTGGACCAAAGACTTTGATACAGGCCAGTACTTCATGAAGATGGAACATGGAGATAAAGGAAGAGTGAGACTCCATCCAGAACGCAACTATTACTATGCATTGGGGCTGGGTAGAATCGCAGATAATCCCAAGTTGGTAGAAAATCCTGGATATTAGACATAGGAAAACGGGAATGAAAAGCTTTCAACTTCTTATTCCCGATTTTCAATATTTCTACGTTCAAGAATGTTATGTCTTTCTTTCAAGAAAAACACCTAGCGTGGCAGCAGTGGCTGCTCGCCTTCATCATCATACTACTATTTTTATGGGTAGTGTACCTACTTGTGAATTAAGCTGTACCGGCCTTGAAGAAGTTTGGCAACCTAAACTTTCTTCAAGACCGATTTATACTAAACCTAGTGATTTAGGAGATCTAAATCACTAGCTGTTAAGTATCTGTCTCTTATACACATCTGACGCTGCCGACGAAGAGGATAGTGTAGAT
>CAJXUM010000512.1 GCA_913060855.1 uncultured Lewinella sp.
ATCAGCCTCGGTCTCGTGGGCTCGGAGATGTGTATAAGAGACAGTCCTGGGACGGCCCCTTGCTTTCATTCAGTGCTTCTGCATACATCAGCAGGACATCAGCGAAACGAATCAATCGCCAGTTGTTGGTGTCTCCCGCCCAATCTCCCGGAGCCAGAGAAGTCTCATTTTCAAAATTTAGATACTTTCGTACCCAGATCCGTTCTAAGTCGGGCCCACTGAACGCCTCGGTAAAGGTTTTTTGATACATCATGGCTCCTGGATAATTCCATACCATCGTCGCTTTTGCGCGAGGGTCTTCCCCCCCATCGACGGTTTGTTGCGCCATAAACAGGTCAAAAACCCACTGATTGACCGATACGCTTTGCTGGCTTGAAAAGGACCGTGGCGCAATATCAGCCTCCCAGGCCTGGCCACGCCAAACATTAGCTCCTGTTCCGCCCCATCCCCCGGTCGTATTGCCATCATACTGGACTTCAAAGAGTGATTCGGTGTTATTGGTGGATGCTTCATTAAAGTTATCGAAATAATCATCCGTTAACTGATATAAGCCGGAATCGATTACTTTTTTAAACTCAGCTGCGGCATTATCCCACTGTTGTGTGTATAAGTAAGATTTGCCGAGTAGGGCGGTTGCTGCTCCCCACGAAGCCCTTCCTACCTGATCAGCCGGCCAGGTTTGTGGCAAGGAACTTTGGGCCTGTTTCAAGTCATTGATCATGGCCTCGAAAACCTGGCCTGGTGTTGAATTTCCGATAAAAATCTGATCTACACCTTCGGTTATTTCATCCAACACCAAAGGAATATTCCCCCACTGGTTAACGAGATAGAAATAGGCATGTGCGCGTAAGAAGTAGGCTTCTCCCAAAATCTGGGCTTTTCGCTGCGCATCCATATCGATGTCTGGAACATTCCCTAGGACTTGGTTGGCAGCAGAAACCTGTTTGTATAGTTCTTGCCAAGGTTCTCTTAGTCGAGGGAAGTCGGGCGTTGCGCCGAATATTCCTCCGTCGTTTACATTGATCTGGGGAAAGGGATCTACCTCGTCCGATCGATGTATGAGCAATAAACCTACTCCGATACGACCAAAGGCAGGAATAGCAGGAAGGGATGCATAAATGGCTGTTACCCCAGACTCGGCATCCGTTGCATTTCGCCAAAATACATCGGGACTCAATCTATTCGGGTCTGTTATTTCCAGATCCTCCGTGCAGGTGGATAAGGTCAGCAAGCAAAACAAGCCTGCCATAGCCACCATCATTTTAGTTATTTTATATCTGAATAAATCCATAATTTTGGAATTTGAATAATATAATATATTCTCGTTTTTTAAAAAGTAACTTGAATCCCGGCGAACCATGTTTTGGCCTGTGGGTAGGTATTTCGATCTACTCCGCCATTGAAAATGCTGGTGTTTTCAAAAATCCCTCCTCTACCAATTTCTGGGTCGTAGCCGGTATAGTCGGTTATTGTGAAAACATTTTGGCCGCTGATGTAAATGCGGGCGCGGGAAATCGAAATTTCATCAACGATCTTAGTGGGCAAAGTGTAGCCGATTTGAAGACTCTTTAATCGTAAGTAGGAGCCATCTTCTACGTAAAAGCTGGAGGATCTTCGGTTGTTAGCCTGATCTCTAACGGTAAGCCGAGGAATATCGGTATCGGTGTTCTGTGGCGTCCAGGCATCCTGTACCGCCGAAATTTTATTGCCACCACTACCGTCGAGAATGAACTGCAATCGTTTCCCATTCCAGATGTCAATGCCGGAAACTCCTTGAATGAATATGCCTAAATCGAAACTCTTGTAGGCTGCATTAAAATTAAAACCATAAGTCAAATCAGGAATGGCATCTCCTAGAAAAGTCCGGTCATCATCATCAATATCTCCGTCCTGGTCCAGGTCTAGGTAATTGAAATCCCCCAATACGGCGTCCGTTCGCCCGTCAGCTTGGATTTCCGCTTCGGTCTGATACAGGCCTTCCACTACTAAACCATAAAAGGCTGCCACAGGGTGCCCGACATCGGTACGAGTGGCTAGTACGCCAGACTGGCTAAATCCGCCTCCCGCGATGGGGTTAACACCCTCTCCCAGTGCAATGACTTCATTCTGTAGGGTGGAAATGTTGAGACCGATACTGTAAGAAAAATCTGACAGGGAAGAACCTCCTCTATAGGTAGCTGCCAATTCAAAACCCTGGTTTTCGATAGTAGCGGCATTACTACGCAATGAACTTCCGACTCCACCATGTAAGGGAATTGGGAGATTGGTTAAAATATCCTCCGCTCTCTTTTTAAAATACTCTAAAGTAAGCGTAATCTTATCGTCGAGAAAGCCTGCATCGATGCCTATGTTTGTCGATTTGGTGGTTTCCCAGATTAAATTTCGATTGGCCAATTGACGAACGATCGAGCCGGAAGAAGTTCCGCTATTGACACCGGCGTAGTTGTATCCATTGTCGATATTGATACCACTCACAATATCGAAGTTACCGATATTCTGGCTTCCCAATTCGCCGTAGCTTCCTCGGATTTTTAAGTTAGTAATAAAGTTTTTTGGGAAAAATGCTTCATCACTGATTCTCCATCCAGCGGAAATTGAAGGGAAAGTACCCCAGCGATTTTCTTCAGCAAAACGAGAGGATCCATCTCGTCTAATGGTGGCACTAAGTAGGTATTTACCTTTAAAGTTGTAGTTGATCCTCCCTAAAACCGAAAGCAGGGTGTTTTTTTGCAACTGACCGCTGACATCAGTGTTGTCGATGGCAGCCGACAATACTCGTTGCTCATTGGTAGAGAAATTGGTGCCGGTACCATTAACACTGCGGGCCTCTCCTTTCTGGCTGGTATATCCGGCTAATAGATCCAAGTTGTGACCGCCAAAGGATTTGGAGTAATTGAGGGTATTCTCCATTAAGACACCTACAAATCGGGTATAACCTTCATTTAAACGTGCAATATCATTGGAGGCTTCCTGGGATGTACTTAGGAAGAATACCGGTTGGAAGGCATAATTGTGTTGGACGGAATAATCGAGACTCAGGTTCAGCTTATAGGTTAAACCCGGAAGTAGTCGAAGCTGCGGCGTGATGTTGCCGACCAGGCGATCGGTCGTAAACTTATTTTCTTCCAAGATGGCTCGACCGTACCAGTTGATACCTCTAGCCACGCCGTGTAAAACTGGATCGATACCCGCAAAACCACCGATGTTGTTTTCATTGTATACCGGAATAGTAGGAATTTCTCCTCTTTCTCTACCGAAAAAAGTATTCGGATTATTCTCTTCTCTACTAAAAGCCAAATTCTCTTCCATGGAAAAGATGCCTTTGGTAAAAGTAGAGTTAGCTCGAAGGTTATACCGTTTAAAATCGGAATCCACAACGATACCTTCCTGGTCTAAATATTGACCGGAGATGTAGAAGGTAGAATTTTTCCCTCCTCCGGAAACACTCAAGTTATAGTCTTGATACAAAGCTGTATTCAAAGACAAGTCTTGCCAGTCTGTGTCGACACTGGGGTCAAAACCGGTATCATTGGGTACTGCTCGGGGATCACCGTCGTTGTCATTGGCTGCATTTCGATAATCTGCATATTCGCGAGCATTGAGGAAATCGAAAGTATTGGTTGGGTTCTGTGCACCCCATTTCACATCAAAGTTAATCTGAATATCACCAGCTTGTCCCTTCTTAGTCGTAATCAAAACCACCCCGTTTGCGGCCCTGTTTCCATAAATAGCTGCTGCTGCGGCATCTTTAAGTACTTCAACGGATTCAATGTCATTGGGATTGAGGAAATTCATTGATTCCACGATATTCCCATCCACTACGTAAAGAGGCTGGTCATTGCCAAATGTTCCGGTACCCCTGATCACTATATTGACGCTAGATCCGGGTTCCCCACCATTTGTTTCAACTCTTACCCCGGATATCTTTCCCTGTAACAAGGCGCCTGTACTGGCATAGGAAGTATTGGTAAGATCCTCCTTCGAAACGGAGCTAATGGCCCCTGTGATATCTGCTCTTCGTTGTGTACCGTATCCGACGACGACCACTTCATCGAGCTGAGAGATTGACTCAGCCATGATGATATTCAAGGCTGATCGTCCGTTTACAGCTACTTCTATCGGCTCATATCCAGTATAGGAAAAAACCAGTATCTGATCCTCGTCAGGAAGATCCAGGGAAAAGTTGCCGTCAATATCGCTGGTGGTACCCGTTGCTGTACCTTTGATGAGGATTGTTACTCCGATAAGGGCTACTCCTTCGGAATCAGTCACTTGACCACTTACCGGAAAGACCGACGTTAGATCTACATACCCCTTAGTTAAGGCTCCGACCGGCAATTTATAGTTTTTGCTTTTATTAGTCCTTTGCAGGCTAATGACGCCTTTGTTTTCCAATGCTTCTATCTGCCTAATTTTTCGGGCCAATTTCTTTTTCGTCCGGTGCCCCTTTTTATTGTCCTTAAAGATGACGCAATATTTTGAGTTGATCAAATCGAAACTCAGCCCGGATCGTTCCAGTAAACTCCCAATAGCCTCCTCCAGCGAACTATATTTGTTGGCATCGTCTTCTACTTTGATATCCCGTAAAAGGTCTGCATCATAAGCAAAGAAGACCTGATATTGCTCACTGAGCTGATCGAGCGCTTCGGTGAGTAAAACCTCTTGCTTGGTATCAACAATATTCGTCTTAACGGAAGACGCGCTCAAGGGGTTGATACCTACCCCGAAAATGACTAAGATGATTCCTGCTAGCTGAAGTTTCAATTTTTTCATATCGCTTTGATGTTTGTATTGCAGTATAATTTTGAATACGGCATAGCCCTCCCATTGCAGATGAGTCAATTATCTACAGTAAAGGTTCGGCATATCATAGCCTGGTACCTTGCCGGATCCTATTTAGTTTTTGTGTTGGGGCCTTTAATGCAGCAGCAATGTCCTTTCTTCCTCCACTTGTTCAATTTCGATGCCGATAACCCGGCTAAGCATTGTTAAGGCAGTTTCTAAATCATTGGATGGTAAGCCCATCGAAATTCTTCTATTTATCAATTCCTCCTTCTGGTATATGGGACGCCAACCGTAGATCTCTTCTATTCTCTTCATCACCTCACCCAACTTTACATCCTCAAATTCCAGTGTTCCATCTTTCCAGGAAGTGAGTTGTTCGGGTATGATTCGTCGTTTTTCTATTGTTTCGGTCTTTTGCAAGGAATAGGCAACGAACTCACCGGGGTCCATGTAAATCTCTTGCTCAAAATCCCGCTTAAGATTCAATTTAATGCGGCCTTCTTCGAGAATTACTTCTGTTTTATTTCCTTTTCCATTGACATTAAAGGTCGTTCCCAATACTTCGATGGTCAGATCATTCGTCAAGACGAGGAAGCTGTCTCTTATACACATCTCCGAGCCCACGAGACCGAGGCTGATCTCG
>CAJXUM010000513.1 GCA_913060855.1 uncultured Lewinella sp.
AAAATCAACTGAGAATCCGTATGGATAGTGCCTAAAATTCCACCCAATTTGTAGTTGTCAAATCCTAAGAAATAAATGCCTTTGTGATAAGCATCCGCAATAGGTTGGCTCGGACAACCGTATTGATCGAGGAGTTCTTCTGCCCGTTCCAGAAAGTCCTCGACCTTGGCTTTATAACCCGTGGCCAATAGTATGGCATCAAATTCAATATGCTCTCCAGTCTTGAATTGTACACCTGTCTCCGTAAGCTGATCGATCTCCTTAACTACTTTAATTTTTCCTTCCTTGATCGCCTTTATGGTCCCAACGTCTACAATCGGAGTCTTGCCGGTTTCTCGCAGCTGCACCGCTGGGTGCATGGTAGAAGATTCCAAACCGTATTTGCTAAGATTACCAAAGTACACTTTTCGGATTTGAGAGCCGAGCCAATCGCCTAGTCCGAATGGCAGTTTGGCCAACTGCTTAGAGGTGACCTGTACGGGGCGGCCATTCAAGTCTCTAGGGACTACACTGATCGGGTGTCGAACGGAAATATACGTATCTACTCCCTTCTCACTGAGGTCTAAAGCCACCTCTGCGCCCGTATTCCCCATACCGACCACCAAAACACTTTTACCAAGGTAGGGGCTCGGGTTTTTATAATGAGCCGTGTGGGTGATTGTCCCTTTAAATTTCTCTTGCCCTGGCCAGGTCGGTTGGTTGGGTACACGATTGACACCCGTTGATATGATGACATTTTCAGCCAGATATGTTTTAGCTGTATTCGTTTTAATTAACCAACTACCATCCTCTTGTTTACTAATACTGGTCGCTTGCTCTTCAAAATGAGGATCAATATTGAAATGCGCTGCATAATCAGCGAAATATTGGGTTAATGCTTGCCGAGAGACATAGAGTGGATAGTGCTCCGGGAAAGGCAAATGGGGTAAGTTAGACCACTGTTTTACGGTATGCAAATGCAAGCGATCATAATGGTTATGCCAAGCATTCCCCACTTGTTTACTTTGCTCAATGATTTCAAAGTCAAGCCCTGCTTTTCTCATTCTACCGGCCATAGCCAAACCGGCAGGACCGGCACCAATGATGAGGTGTTGTATTTTATCCATGCCTTTTAGTATAAGTGTGGGGGTGAATATACTAATTATTTCATACGCTGAGGCCTACATGAAAACGTCCTGCCTAGCTACTTAATTGGTGCCACAAGTTCCTCTGAAGACGGTCATGTGTTGACCGGTAACGCCTCTATTGTCGGTCGCTGTAACCGTCAAGCGGTGGTAATTGACCTGATTGTTTAATTGGCAGAAATCGACCATTAGAGAATTCGGGGCAGGGGGACTTGTCCCCACATAAATCGTATCATTATTCAGGCTAATGGTTACCGCTTGAATATCGAGGCTATTCAAGGTGTTGACCTTGATGTTAACGGGGAAACTAGTCGTATTAATAAAGGCTGGAAGAATGTCTGGCGGTGGAGGTGATTCGAACAAGATTTGAGGTGTCGTTTCTTCGGCTATGGGAACAAGAATTTCCTCGGGACCATATTTATTATTGTAAACCCAGGTATTACCGTCAAAATGATTGATCGCCTTTTCAGGGTCAGCATTCAAAAAACGATTGTTGTAAAACTGCGCTAGAATGCGAGGGGTTCCTCGTACAAATGCATCTGGAGAATTGGTCGCGGAAGGGTCATTTTCAGCCGCATTGAGAAATGTATTATGGTGTACATGTAATTCATCTCCAGCAACACGCTGACCTCTTTCGACTAATACGTTCAAGTGCGGATGCATATCTATCGCATGATCTCCGCCATAGGGCAGCCAGGACGTAGGAATGGCTTGCCGGATCATAATATTGTAGCGAGCTTCATAACCCGTTCCAGGATAACCACTTCCCGCAGTTGCATGCCACACCCAGTAGATCAAGTTGGCTTCTATCAGCACCGGCAAACTCGAACGATTTAAGGTAATAACGGGATAAGCATGTACATCATGGATAAAATTGTGATGCACATATACATTCCGCCCATCTGGATAAATCTCTATCGCACCTCGACTAAACTTGAAAATTTCACAATTATCAATTTCTACATCGGCTTCTCCCACCGCAAAACAAATAGAGGATTTTGCAGGGCGCAAATCATAATTGATCTCTTCAAACAAATCATCTGGACCCTGAAACCGCAAACCGGTAATGCGAACCCCCTCATCGACCCAAAACCAAACAGAACCAGGAGTCATATCATTATTGATCAGTAAGGGACCGGTCGTAAAACAATCCCCGCGATTACCCGCCAAAGTCACACCGGCAGGTATCCTGAGGTTAATATTTCCGGTTAAATCTATCTCAGCGCCTTCCTCAACGCGAATGACCTCACCTGGTTGCGCTTGTTCGAGTGCGGCCACAAAAGTTTCAACTGTTCCTACAAGATAGTCTTCCCCATCTACGCTGCGACTATAGCAAATCCCTCCACCTATCACATCACCTGTTGGGTTGGATTCTGCTCCATAATTGGGATCATCGATGGCAGTTGGAAGTACCAAACTTTTTGGGAGAGTCAAAGCCTGCTGGGGATCCTTTTGACAAGCGGATACTAGGAGTAGTAATCCTGCAAATGTGATGAGAACTGGGTTTAGTTTGAACATTCTAACATGTATTCTTGCCTGAACGCGGAGGCTAACCAAAAAATAAAGTAGGGCTGTAACCTGCTAAAGATACAACCCTACTTCATATATTTCAAATGCATTAGGATCATTTAAGTAATAAGGTCGTCAAATTTGGGTAGGTTATTTTGGCACTAGACGAGGCAAAAAACACAGCCATAGCCGGAGGCTACGGCGAGTATTTTTAACGAAGTATAGTACCGAAATAAGCAGTCAAAATGCCGAAGTTATTATTTAAACGATCCTTGGTATAAGCGTCGCGATTTTGTCAGCAAGCGGTGCTATCTGTTTACAATAAAGCTTTTTCTACCCACTATTTTACCAGTTTTAGTGTAGACCAGTACTATATATTGACCTGCTGGCCAATTGGACACATCTACCGTCATATCACCCTTCATGCTGTGGCGAAAATGACTTTGTCCATTGATGGTATAAACTTGGAGAAAAGCCTGATCAATACTTTTATCCTTAAGTTGTATTTCGACTCGATCTGAAGCTGGATTAGGAAATACTTTTAGGCTAAGCGCCAGTGCTGGATCATCCAATGCATTTAAAATCACACTAACCGTCTGACAACTATTGCCCGAACCCGCCTCATTGGAAGCCGTCAGGCAGACTTCAAAGTCTCCACTGGCGGTGAAGGTATGGCTAGGATTCTGAAGATCACTGGTCGTTCCATCTCCAAAGTCCCAGGCCCAAGTGGTCGGGCTGTTGGTCGATTGATCCATGAAGGTATAGGCACCATCATCACCCATGGCAGCGGTGAAGAAGGCCTGCGGACTAAGAATCACCATCAAGGACTGGCAGCTCATATTATTGCCCGCCTCGTTAGTGACGGTCAGGCAAACGTTGAATGTACCTGGTGCCGTATAGGTATGTGTGGGGTTTTGCAGTGTACTTGTATTGCCATCTCCAAAATCCCAAGCCCAGCTGGTGGGACTGTTCGTTGACTGGTCAGTGAAGGTATAGGTGCCATTCTCTCCTGGCACAACTGTGAAAACAGCTTGTGGACTGAGACTAACCTCTAATGATTGACAACTAATATTATTACCCGCTTCATTAGTGACGGTCAGGCAAACCTCGAAGGTGCCTAGTGTCGCGTAAGTATGTGCTGGACTTTGAACGGTACTCGTATTGCCATCTCCAAAATCCCAGGCCCAACTTGTAGGATTGTTGGTAGACTGGTCGGTAAATGTATAATTACCATTATCTCCGGGGACGATCGTAAAGGCAGCCTGTGGACTTAGGATGACCGTCAGGGTTTGACAACTGACATTATTGCCTAATTCATTGGTGGCTGTCAGGCAAATATCAAAAGTACCAGGAGAAGTGAAATTATGGGTTGGATTTTGCAGTGTACTGCTATTGCCATCTCCAAAGTCCCAGGCCCAGCTTGTAGGACCATTACTAGATAAATCTGTGAAGCTATACAAGCCATTATCCAAGGTATCGATATCAAAACTGGCTATAGGGGCAAATGCCACGCTTACCATCTGACAACTAGTGGTGGATCCCGCTATATTGGCTGCCGTCAGGCAAACCTCGTAATCGCCAGCAGCGGCATAGTTATGACTGGGACTCTGATCATTACTAGTATTGCCATCACCGAAAACCCAAACCCAGTTTTCTGGATTATTGTTTGACAAATCATTGAACTGGAAGCTGCTATTATCAATGGTAACTACTTCGAAGTTAGCTTCTGGAATCAGAATGACCGTTAAGGATTGGCAAATCATATTTTCTCCCACCTCATTCACAACGGTCAAACAGATATCGAAAGTGCCAGGTATACCGAAGGTATGGGAAGGGTTTTGTACATCACTTGTACTACCATCGCCAAAATCCCAGCTCCAGGCTATCGGGGTATTGGTGGATAGATCATTGAATACATAAGAACCATTACCGATGGTGTCAATATCAAAAGAGGCCACTGGAGGCAAGAAAACTTCTACCGTTTTACACGCTTGATTCGATCCCGTACTATTGCCTGCCGTTAAGCAGACATTAAAACTTCCCGCACTGGTATAGGCGTGAATGGGATTTTGTTCAGTACTCGTATTGCCATCTCCAAAATCCCAAGCCCAGCTGCTGGGTTCGTTGGTTGATTGATCAGTGAACCCGAAACTTCCATCTTCTCTGTCTTCAATGTCAAAGGCGACTTCTGGAGCGGGAATATCTGGAATAATATTAGAAACAAAATCCACATCAGTAATTCTCCCATCCGCTGCGGTAGTGATCGTGAGAATGGGACCTTTGGCTTCTTTCGCCAGCCATTCATAGCTATAAGTCGTATCCACTCCTGCTTCTATTGGAAACCAAAGCCCCTCATTGCGTACTTCAATGGTATCAAAAGTAATCACCATTCGGTTTTGCCGGAGGACATCAAAATTGCCAGAAGGCAGCTGAAGGGTACCAAAGGCATCTACCGTTACGGTATTAAATTCTTTTTGGGTAATGCGGACGGAATCAGTAAAAATCTCACTAAAGTCGGAAATATCAAAGCGGCTCGTGTCGGTATAAGAAGTAGTGGACGTGGTAGGGTAGGCTAGTAGCCGAGGCGCATCTTCAAAACGCACGGAGAAAAAGGTGTCCACATCAAAAAAATCAGATACGATACCTAAGAAATAAAGACCATCATTTCTGACTTCCGCATAGGTATAAATTGAATCCACCTGCCCGACATGGGTAGCCGCTGGGAAGTTTTCATTTTTGGGCGCATCTGTAGTAGCAATGAAGCGCAGCTGTCTCTTATACACATCTCCGA
>CAJXUM010000514.1 GCA_913060855.1 uncultured Lewinella sp.
TGGGCTCGGAGATGTGTATAAGAGACAGACCTTCCGGTAAATCTATGGTGTCTCCTCGAGTTACGACAAAAGTATATTGACTGTCAGCATTGTAGAAACCATTTTTGGTAATGTAATTGTATTCATCTTCATTAATAAGTACCTCATACCAGAGGTTGGTACCATTTTGAGCACCTAGCCAGTTGGGGGCATTACCGGGCGCCGCCTGCCCCGTTTCATCTAAGATAATTTGACTATCACCATTAAACTTTGATTGATGCATCAATAACTTCGTTCCCGATTGGAATTTTGCCAAGTGGTCGGCATCTGCAATTTGCGACCCCCAAGCTGGAGGAGGGCTTCCATCTGGTGTCATCAACATTTCCCGGGTCATATAGGTCTCCCATTGAACCAGGCCTGTATTGCCTGGCTCTCCAAATTTATCCTTTGGATTGACCGGCCAGTTTAAGGCTACAAATTCAGCCCATGCAAAGCAGTCTGCTTGCGTTTGTCCTGTCACCAACTTATTATCTCCTGGGACTTTATTACTGAATTCTATATCGATTAAGGTCCCACATGTACAGCTTGTAGGCGCCGCAGGGGGGCTATTTTTATTCAATAGAAAGCTATAGATACCTACTAATAGCAAAGCAGCAAATAGCAATCTTTGGTGCTTTATTTTATGTAGAAATGGATATTTAGACTTCATGAAAAGGTAGTTTATTGTATGGTTGAAACAACATGAATTAAGGCAGGCATTGACGGGCCTGGTTTTTTCCCAGCTTCGCTGAGTGAAAGCCCGTGTGTGCCTAGACCTGCATTGGGGCCAACGGAAACGGTTAGGAAAAGTGCTACCGAATTTGATGGGTAAGAATTTCCGGGAACAGCATAGGTAATCGGTTCTTGCTTGACAAAAGTGGCTGTGATAGCCGGGTCATCGAAGGTAATTACCGGTGGGCCGTTACTGGTATCAACTTCATCTGCCGTTAAAACCATTGGAATATCAGTTGATCCTACTTGCGTTTTCGGAGCGATGAAGGTACTGCTACTCAGTAAATTCATGGGAAATTGCATGGGGTTTGGAACCTTGTGCTGGACCATTCCATTAAAGACAGATTCATGGAATAGCTGCTGCGGTGCAGGCGTAGCTTGCGAAGGTGTTCCAGTACAATCTTCAACCTGTCCGGCCGGTTTTTTCAAGGCGCTAGCAACGATTTGCATATTGAAAGTTTGGGCTATTTGTCCTCCCCATTTGATTAATGAATCTGCAATCGTGATATCTCCCACTGTATAATTGTAAGAAGCAGGCACTTCAAATTTTGCATGGAGGATATAATTGCCGGGCAAAGTATCGCCATATGCATTTGCTGTTTTTAATCTTCCCCTTGTCATGGTCCAGAACTGACTAGCTGGTGTATTATCGGGCGTTTTATATTGACTGAAATTCGGCATCTGGATATACAAGCCAGGAGGATTCGTCAGTGTAACCTGGAATCCTGCCTCCACTATTCGGTTGACGGATCCACCGATATGAGGATCACTATTGCGAAAGGCCTGTCCAAACTGACCACAGCACAACAAGGCATCTTCATTGGCATTGCCGGAAGTTCGCTGCAAGGTCGAAGAAGTAGCCAATCCTATTTCTGTCTGAAGTGTATTGGGCGTACTAGTTAGATGCATGGCACCCCCAGCTCCGCTATTCCATTTATTGAGTGGATTATAAACTGGTCGATTTGTAGACGGATCAATGATGGTTTTACCAGAAGCATCATGAAGCACCAGGTCATCCATTGTGATTTTGGCGTAATCTAAGGTACGTTGATAAATACTTAGTACCGTATCAGGATTGATCAACCACAAAGTATTCCAGTATTCAGGATTTTCGCAGGTGAAATCAATCCTTGTGATTTTCCCGGCTGCGTTACGTTGTACCGACCATTCAGAGTACTCATCCTGAAAGCCGCGTGGGCCATACGGGCCATATTTTATTTTCCCGGTGGGATTACAAGGATCATTGGTAATGAGCGGAGGAATAGTACCATCCGCTTTTAGGCCTGTATCTGAAATAGCTAGTTGGTCGTTCATCGGTAAGTCACTATAGTAACGTTCGATTCTACCGGGCCAGGCTCCCCAAATTATCTCTGCGATGGCTGCCTCTTTTGCAGAAGTGACCGATGGGTTGAAGTAGTTGGTTATGCCGGCCATATTGGTGGCATTCCAGGGATCTCCTGTTAAACCCTGATTGGTGAAACCATTTAAGTTCACATTCCACAACTGAATTAGTTGTTCTTGCTGTGTTGGATTTTGTTCAAAATCATCCTGAAAAGCGGGCGGCATAAACCGAAAGGTAGTTTCATTCTGCTGTTTGGGCGGAGAACACCCAATCCCTAAAAACAGGATGCTGAGTAGCAAAAAAATACTGAACTTGAATGCGTCCAGCTGCTGTTTGATTTGCATATTTGCTTGATTTTATTTGACAATAAAAGACCATACTTTTGAAAACTAAAAGATAAATATCTCTTCAAGACAACGAGCAATCGAAAGCCGTTTACAGAAGAGTTGGGTAGGAGACAAATCCTGAGAACAGACGAAGTAGCACTACTTGTCCATTTGGATGACAAAAACTGAATGAGCTGGAAGAAAAATTATAGAAAAATAATAATGTGAGACTTTTACACTGATGACTTAGGTAAGATAGCGAAAAATAAGGCTTAATAAAAGGAGAAATACAGAATGTCTGAAATAAAAGATAAGTAGCGTGAAAAAACAATATGCTTGCAGCTGGAAGATGTTCCAATCCTTCAGTGAGTTATATTTTATCCCTGTCAATAGGACTTTATATCAGTATTGGTGAAGACCGGAATGGGGCGATCATTCTCTCATGTGAAGGCGGAATTGCGAATTCGGAAGGTGGGACGCGAACCGCTATGGCCTGCATTCCGGCTACCCATTTCCGATTTTACCCAACTCAATAAGGAGCAAAAGAATACTTCAGAATACGGAAGCATTTTGAATGAGATGAAACTGCTGAGCAGACCTATGTCAAGCCGCTTGTCGCCTATTGCGAGACCATAGACTCAAGGCCCCCAAGAACCCCAAACCAATCAGACTTATCCATATCCAATTGCGCACTCCTCCCCCTAGGTCCAAGGGGACTGAATCACCCATATGAATAAAAGCTGCCCAATAAAAAGGATGCCGCTTCACTTTATCCGCCGATGCTAGGTATTCAAGTTTAGCATTTCGAATAGCCTTGTCCTTGCTTTGGCCTTTCTTCAAATATTTATAGAAGCTGATCATGATTTCAGAAGTAGAATAATCATCTACAGACCACAAACTCACCAAGGCACTCGGACATCCTGCATGGATAAAACCTTTAGAAAGACTCATGACCCCATCTCCCTTTACCAATTGTCCACTTCCCGTGTTACAAGCGCTAAGAACAGCCATGTCCGCGGATAGGTTTAGATTGAAGAGTTCCTGGTTGATAATAGGTTCATCTGCGAAAAAGACTTTACTCTGCATGGGGTTTTCTTCATCCATGCAGGCATGGGTTGCCAAATGGATGATTTTATAATGAACCGCTTGGTCTAGAAAAAAATCGCGATTGGCTTGATTACCGAACATCGCCTCACCCCCAAGCAAGGCTTGAATCTCAGTTATTTCGTTAACACTATGCGTCAAATTGGCCAGTACTTCCCCAGAACAATCCCGGTTCTCTGCAATCTGATTGGAGAAAGAAGGTGCAAATCCCAAAAAGAGGTGTTCAGCTTGCTGTTTTTTCTTCGCTTGCCCCCTTTGAGATAGAGTCGCAGAATAGGCATAGCCAATACTATAATCCTGAATCAAATATCGTTCTTCTTCTTTACTTGAAGAGAGTATTTCAAAAGGCACTAAATTCAGTACATCATCTGGAACGATCAAAAGTCGATCTATACGCGCTGGCAGAGCCTCTACTCCTTTAGCCACGTAATTCTGATAGACCTGATACATTAATTCTTGTAATCGATTGGCTTCTGTAGCGATAACTTGTTTTTTCCGAGCTAACTGCAACAGCTCTTGCATATCCTCCTGAAAGTGCTCCGACTTTTCGAAGCTGAACACCTGAAAGTCATTTTTAGTAATTTGAAAAAGAAAGACTTTCTCCAATCCGACAAAATATTCTAGAAACGCTGTTTTTCGATCCAAGAGGTTTTTTCTCACCGCTCCCAACCCGGCCAACTGTGTATCATATTTTAACTTAAAATATTTTGGATACTGTGTCTCAAATTGATCAATCAACTGCTGGTATTCTCTTCGTAAAGTATAGAGTTGATCCTCCCATTTTTTAACTTTATCAGCATCAGGTACTGTCTTTTTATTATGCTCATCATTAACGCTCCGCTCATAATACGCAATATCGACTCTATACTGTTTTTCCTTTTCCAAAAGGGAGTCAGGAATGCCACTAGCTGACTGCGCCATCCGCTCGTTCATAGATTCCAACAAGATAATCGCCTTATTGGCTTCGGCAAAAAAGAAGGCTTTCTCTAAATAAGCCTGATCACCTGTAACTTCGTGTAGCGCCAATGCCGTTTCAATTGCTCCTTCATACACTTCCAGAACATCACCTGCTAACTGCTGCTTTGAGCCCATGGTTGAAAAATCCTGTTTCAAACGGCCTATGAATTCGTGGGTCAATTCGTAGGTAGCTAGGCTTGCCTTTAGGTCTCGCAAATCCTGGGATTGGAGATAGCGGAGGTAGAGGGCTCGGGCTTTGCCTTTTAGGGAGCGGATGACTTTAAATTCTGTAAAACATTGCTCAGCTTTTGGTACACTATGGATATTTTCATCCTCGAAACCATGCGCCAAGTATAAAAACGCTTCGTGAAAATAGTGTACGGCCGAATCTATTTGATTGGCTTTTTGGTAGATTTCGCCTAGGTGGGTGTATTGGCGGGCTATGACGGGGTGTTTTTTGGATTGCTTAAAATTGATATGTGATAGTTTAATTGCCTGAAATGCTGCCAGTTTAGACTTTACCAAGTGCCTTTGATATTCTAATAATTCAGCTTCAATCTCGAAAGTAAGGTATTTTCGAAAACTAACATCTTTCTTTTGCAAAGACAAAGCTCTAGTGAGGTAATATCTCGCACTATCTAATTGATTGATTTTTAAATAACAATGACCAAGACGTTGATAGACTTGAATAAAATTAATATCCTTTACGGAATTTTCTTTTTGATGAATCTGTTCTAGCATCATTAAATTATCTAGATAGTATCTAATGGCATTCTGAAAGTCTTTCATATTCATAGAGATTACTCCAAGGTTGTATATGGACCAGGCTATATCAAGATGAATATCCCCAAAGACTTGTTTCTGGTAATCTAGAGCCTTCTTAATGTTTAGGCTGTCTCTTATACACATCTGACGCTGCCGACGAAGAGGATAGTGTAGAT
>CAJXUM010000515.1 GCA_913060855.1 uncultured Lewinella sp.
CTCTTCGTCGGCAGCGTCAGATGTGTATAAGAGACAGGAGTATATGACTGGGCTAAAGATCTCCTCGCTTTGCGCAGACTTGAGTGCCTTCGTTGATGGCCGATTGCTAGATGACGACGGAAATGTCCTGCTTCGTTTTGACAATGGGGCAAAAGGAGTACTGCATGCTAGCCAAATCTCGGTAGGAGAGGAGAATAGTCTTAATATCAGAGTCTATGGCGAGAAAGGGGGGCTAGAGTGGCACCAGATGGAGCCCAACACCCTGACCGCTAAATGGATGGACCAACCCACTCAATTACTACGGACAGGAGTAGGAGAACTATCACCTGAAGCAGCAGCTCATACCCGTATTCCTGCTGGACATCCAGAAGGATACCTAGAGGCATTTGCTAGTATTTACCGCAATGTAGCTTATTGCTTACAGGCTCGTTTGGCCGGTAAAAAACCTGATCCTTTGCACGAGGACTTTCCGACTGTATCAGATGGCGTGAGAGGTATGCAATTTATTCAAAAGGTAGTCGAGTCGAGTAATAGTGACCAGAAATGGATCTCGTTTTAAGGGGATGGGATAATCTCTATTAGTAGTTTGATATATACGCATTATAGCACGACTAAAATCAACAAGACAATGAAAACAATAAAAGGACCCGCTATATTTTTGGCTCAATTCATGGGAGATGATGCTCCCTTCAATAGCTTGGAAGGTATTTGTAAATATATGGCTGACCATGGCTACAAAGGGGTGCAAATCCCGGCCTGGGATGATCGCTTGATCGATCTAGAAAAAGCAGCAGAAAGTAAAACCTACTGCGATGAGTTGAAAGGAAAAGTAGGAGAGTTTGGTTTGGAAATCACGGAATTGGCTACGCACTTGCAAGGCCAATTAGTAGCTGTACATCCCGCCTATGATACCATGTTTGACTCATTTGCACCCAAAGAAGTGCACAACAACCCTAAGGCGAGAACAGAATGGGCGGTTAACCAGGTGATAATGGGAGGAAAAGCAAGCCGCAATTTGGGCTTGAATTCACATCCTACTTTCTCAGGCGCACTGCTTTGGCCATTCGTATACCCTTGGCCACAGCGCCCTGCTGGGCTGGTTGAAATGGGATTCAAAGAATTGGCAGATCGCTGGCGCCCTATCTTGGATGCGCACGAGGAAGTGGGCGTAGATGTTTGTTATGAATTGCACCCAGGAGAGGACTTGCATGATGGTATTTCGTTTGAAATGTTCGTTGAGGAATTAGGCGGACACAAAAGAGCAAATATCAATTATGACCCTAGTCACTTTGTATTGCAAGCCTTGGATTACCTAGATTTCATTGATATATATCACGAGCGAATCAAAGCGTTCCACGTAAAGGACGCGGAATTCAATCCAACCGGTAGACAAGGCGTTTATGGTGGATACCAGAGCTGGGTCAAGCGAGCCGGTCGTTTCCGTTCTTTGGGAGATGGAGAGGTAGATTTTTCAGCTATTTTCTCTAAACTATCTCAGTATGATTACGATGGTTGGGCCGTGTTAGAATGGGAATGTGCGATCAAAGATTCCGATCAAGGAGCTGCCGAAGGCGCGCCTTTTATCAGTGACCATATTATTAAAGTAACAGAAAGAGCTTTTGACGACTTTGCAGATGCAGGCACTGATGAAGCGGCTAATAAGAAAATTTTAGGCTTGGACTAATAACCTTAGAGTATGTTTGGGCAGCGCTTTTGGAGATAGAAAGTGTCATTTTTTTGCTAAGACAAGACCCTTTTTGAAGTCCATATCCATAGATACGGACAAAAAAAGAAACGAAGTATTAGCGAAAAAAGGATGCTTTTAGCCCAAATGGTGTTGCCCAAACATGCTCTTAACTGTCTTGTTATCTTCAAAACCTTACTTATGCACATAAAAAAGACTTACACAGCCCTAGAAATGGCGTGGTGGACACGTTTTGAGACCTTCTTGTTTATAGGAATTATTACCATATGGGTGGCGATCTATTATTTTTTAGATCTAAACTGGTTGAAGATTCCGTGGACGCCCTTAGCCTTGATTGGTACCGCTGTGGCATTCGTCATCGGATTTCAAAACAACTCTGCTTATGGTAGAATATGGGAGGCCAGGAAGATTTGGGGAGGCATTGTGAATACCTCAAGGACCTTCGGCATGTTTGTGCAGGATATGTTGACCAATGAATATGCAAAAACGCCCTTATCAGAAGAGGAACTCCAAGCTGAAGTAAAGACATTGACCTATCGTCATATTGCTTGGATGACTGCCCTGCGTCACGCCATGCGTATGCCCAAACCTTGGGAAACTAATGTTGGACACAGAACCAATCAGGAATGGGATATTCGACCGCCCGAACTAGATTCTGATCTAGAAACGGATATGGAACCGTATATTTCCAAGAGCGATTTTGAATATGTAATGAGCAAGAATAATAAACAAACAGCACTCTTGTATTTGCAATCTCATCATCTAAGAAAACTCAAGGAAAAGGGGATTATTTGGGAATTTTCATTTTTGGAATTAGAAGGCGTTGTACAAGAATTTTTCTCGCTGCAAGGTAAAAGTGAACGAATTAAAAACTTTCCGTATCCTCGGCAATTTGCTACCCTCAACCATTTTTTCATGTGGATTTTTGTACTCTTGCTACCCTTAGCATTGGTCCCTCAATTTGCTGAAATTGGGGCTCAATATGCTGATAGTAATGTACTAATGAGTAAGTTATTCGTTTGGTTTTCTATTCCTTTCTATGTGATAGTCGCTTGGGTTTTTCATACCATGGAGAGAATTGGTAGAACCGGTGAAAACCCCTTTGAAGGTACGGCCAATGATGTTCCGATTTCTACCATTGCGAGAGGAATTGAAATTGACTTGCGGCAAAACTTGGGAGAATTAAAAGACTCGATCCCCGGGCAGTTTCCGATAAAGTACCATACGCAGTTCTAAAAATGCTTTAGGATTTTATAGGTTCTTAATTGGATGTTGCGAGTTGCGAGTGGTTCAATCCGTACCCCGCAACTCGCAACACCATCCCACCAGTCAGATTTTATATCGAAGAATTGACAGGCGTCAAGTACTGATTTCGTATTACTCTACTTCCAACTTGATCTTGTAATAATTGACCCCAGCACCGTAGACCCAACCTTCTTGCCCCTTTTTATTCTTGACTTTCACCCAGGGCTCGTTGGTGACCAATTTACCTAAGTTGATCTCCGTCGTGGTGTCGGTCACTTCGTTTAAGAAAGCTACCTCATCATACAAGGAAAGGCGATCAACGATTTTGGCGCCTACACGGGGTTCTACGCGCATATTGAGATTTTCTAATGTGACATAGAGCGTGGTTACATTTTCTATTATGGGGCGGCCGGGGACAGGTTTACTTCGGGGTAGGGGAGTAGGGACGATTGGTGTAGCCATCTCTTGGGTAGCCGTATCTTCTGCCACTTCATCGGATAGTAAGGCGTCTTCCGCTGCTTCTTCCAGGTCAGCTTGTTGGTATTCCGTTTTAGTAGCCGTACATCGGGGTACCATCCAGATCACAAAAGAAATGAAAAAAATGGCTAAAATCAGGACCTCAATCTTGGGTAATGCATTTGCTTTTTTGGTCATCGGGAAAATGTTTGTGTTTATCCAAAAATAGCTATAAATTAGACACTGAAATAAAATATTCGATAAAATTCAACCTGCGCGCTTTCAAAGGTACTATTTCATCTCAAAGTCGTTAATGTCGATCATTTTTTTATCTGTATCCCTTTCCTAATTCGATGAGCAGGTTTTGGAGGACCTTTTAAGGACCTATCAAGGTGTATGTCTATATGCAACTATTGGTATTACCATTGCTGTACGGCACCACTTTGCATAGTAGCTATTTGGGGTTGCTCCTGAAAAAGGAAAAGTGAATACTTATATGGAAAATGATGTATTGTATCAGGTAGCGATTACCATGATCCCCAAAGTAGGGGCGGTTACCGCCCGAAATCTAATTAGTTATTGTGGTGGTTTGGAAGCCGTCTTTCGGGCCAGTAAGAAGGAGCTCATGCGTGTACCAGGGATTGGCGCGCAGCTCGCCAAAAACATCCTGGATTCCAGCGCCTTACAGCAAGCAGAGAAGGAATTGCTTTTTATGGAAAGGCAAGGAATTCAAGCCTTGTTTTACCTGGATAAAGCTTATCCTGATCGATTGCGACCTTATCCTGATAGCCCCATATTACTTTACTACAAGGGTGCAGAGGACTTGAATAGTCTTCGGACCGTTGCAGTTATTGGTACGCGAAAACCGAGCCCATATGGTGTGCATCTGTGTGAAGAATTAATTGAAGGATTGGCGCCTTATGGTGCAACGATCATTAGCGGCTTGGCCTATGGTATCGATGTAACCGCCCATCGGAAAAGTGTAGAAGTAGGCCTCCCAACCCTTGGCGTATTGGCACACGGGCTTTGCCGAATTTATCCAGCCGTTCACCGTTCTATTGCGCGCCAGATGTTGGATAAAGGCGGATTACTAACGGAATACCCGAGCGAGGAAGAACCGCTCCGCGAACATTTCCCGATGCGAAATCGTATCGTGGCTGGGCTTTGTGATGCCTTGGTAGTAGTTGAAACGGGGAAGGGAGGGGGCTCTATAATTACAGCTAATTTCGCCAATGAATACAACAAAGATGTCTTTGCTTTTCCTGGTCGCGTTAGCGATGTACATGCGCGAGGTGGGCATCATTTGATCAAATCTCATCGAGCTGCACTCATTGAGAATGCAGAAGATTTAGCTTATATCATGGGGTGGGGCGAAGAACACCAGCCCAAGGCGGTCCAACAACAACTCTTTGTAGAATTGTCTCCAGATGAAAAATTAATTGTAGATTTACTTCGCCAGCATGAAGGTGCCTCCATCGATAAACTAACCTATGAAAGTCGAATGACGGGCAGTTTCATGGCAGCAGTATTGCTGAATTTGGAGTTTAAAGGTATCATTAGGTCTCTACCTGGAAAACGATATATGTTATTGTAATGAAATTATCACTCAATTACGCTTTTCTTACTATTCTATTACTTGCAGCCTGTAATCCAAAACCTGCAGTACCAATTGAAAGCCCGATAGAACCGCTGATCAAGCCCGTCCTGAAGGAACGTCCACGCAATGTGATATTGATGATCGGAGATGGCATGGGGCTGACGCAGATTACCGCGGGACTATACAGAAATGGTAATAAACTCCATCTAGAGCAGTTTCCGATGGTTGGACTTCACAAACCTTATTCTTCCAATAATCTCATTACCGACTCTGCGGCCGCTGCTACTGCCTTTGCTTCGGGAGTAAAGACCTATAATGGAGCGATTGGCGTAAAAAGAGATTCTACTGCTGCCGTGACTATTCTAGAACCTGTCTCTTATACACATCTCCGAGCCCACGAGACCGAGGCTGATCTCG
>CAJXUM010000516.1 GCA_913060855.1 uncultured Lewinella sp.
TCTACACTATCCTCTTCGTCGGCAGCGTCAGATGTGTATAAGAGACAGGTTTAAGGCCGTGGTTTCATCGGGGCGAGGAGCCTCCGAGGTGACCCTGAAATCCACCAAAGTCCCTTTAAATTCAATGTCTGGCGTAATATTGTTTTCTACCAAACGTGCCTCCGTCCGCACTTTTTGATCAAGCGCATTAGTGAGCGTTTGGGCTAGGGTAGGAGGGGCATTGGTTGCATTGTCCTTGAAACGGCCAACGTAATAGGTTTTCACATTGTCACCAATACTGATACCGGAAAAGGTATAGCAACTAGGTGCTATAATCGCGATCAAAAGAAAAAAGAATAAGGAACGTATAAATGCCATAATTTTATTTCTTGTGGTTTTTTTTTGGAATCAGGGCTTAGAGACTGTTTTGAAACATGTCACTAATTTTATTAGGTGTCTTTTTCCATGATTCTTTAGCTTTTTTTCGGTCAAGAGCTAAGGCTATCCAGCCTGGCGGCTCGACAGGTTCACCTCAAAAAGAGCTTCGCCTAATGAAAAAATACATGATAATAATTCTCAGCACACATTTCAAAACAGTCTCTTAGATCTATAATATACAGCTAGCTTTTTTTGTAAAAAGCTAGCTGTATTACCCCGTATTTAGACTTCAGTATTTTGCTCACTTAAACTTTGAGCAAAATACTGAAATCACTACTATTTCCGCTACTCACCTACTCCTATCGCCTATCTCTTTCTAAATTAGCTGTGATTCGTGCTCTTTTCGAATTACCTTCAAGCTTAGCATTGTACTCGTTGTATCTCTATTCTTTCCTTCTGAGAGAATAGCATTAAAACTATAACATCATTTCGATAGAATCGTAACAGTAAGTTATACCGCTTTACTGGCGTAAGTTGCTTAAAAGGAAATACTAAGTCTATATGAAACTAAAAGACAAAATTTTTGAGATCATTGATGGCGGCACCCTTGAAAAGACCAAGCTTAATAAGCAGGTCAATATCTTTATCAGTACGCTCATCATCTTGAGTGTAATAGCCATTATTCTAGAATCCTATGAGCCTCTACGCGAAAGATTTGGCCATATCTTTAGGACTTTCGAATGGTTTACAGTGATTATTTTTTCCACTGAATACCTCTTAAGGATTTGGACTGCTGATTTGAAATATCCTGACTTGGGGAAAGTAGCTGCGCGGCTAAAATTCATCTCTTCGCCAATGGGTATTGTTGACTTAGTGGCCATATTACCTTTCTATCTTCCCTTTGTACTTGTATTTGATATGCGATTTGTACGGCTATTACGCATTCTCCGCTTGCTACGTGTATTAAAACTAAAACGACATTCTCGTGCCCTGGGCATCATTGCCAAAATATTTTATGAAAAGCGCTCTGAGTTATCCATTACACTTTTCGTTACTTTTATTTTATTGCTCATTTCTTCCAGTGTGATGTACAACTTAGAACATAATGCCCAACCTGAGGCCTTTCCCAATATTATTTCCTCATTTTGGTGGGCCATAGCTACCTTGACTACAGTAGGATATGGTGATGTATATCCGATAACTGCCTGGGGTAAATTTTTTGGTGGAATTATAGCTTTATTGGGTATCGGTATGGTCGCCTTACCCACGGGTATCATTAGTGCGGCTTTTATTGAAGGCTTGGCCAAGGATAAGGAGAAAGAGGCGGACAAAGGTCATTCTCCATCACTAGAAAATTATAATTTTTGCCCCTGCTGTGGGCATGCCCTGAAAGCGAAAACGGAGAATCAAGGTGACTAACAGACTGCTCTTCCCAACTGTCATTCTGTCTTGAGAATGTAGCTGGCTCGACTTTTGTATCTTTAGTTTTATGGTCCATAGGGTGATAAACAGTCAATTATTGTTAAAGCTGAAACTGTCAGTCGGAATATTATTGTTCCTGCTGCTCAGCAAATCCTATGCTTTTGTTCTATCTGATCAATTACCACTTATTGAGAATACGGAGTGGGTTGATACACAAAGCGAGTATGCTTTAGTTACTAGCGCTATCTCTTCGTTCTCATTACATCTTCCAAACCTACAGACAGCATTCACTGTATTTTATGCTGATTTTATAGGTAGTAACAAGACATTATTACAGGGGAGATCCCCCCTTTCCGCTTGGTCAACGGGTCTATCCTTCCCTCCCCCTAGAAACCGCCAACTCCTCCAATGGCTACACCGGAGAACGGTTCCACACTTAGACATTTACTAGAAAGATCCCCGCTATAGTTCATTATAGCCTATTCTTTTCTCTCGGATCACTAGCTCCGCTAGACGGAAGTAGCATTAATTGTCTAAATGTTGTAACACAAATAATCATGGACCTACTCCAAAGATTTAGATCGTGGGGAATTGGTAGCCCAAGCTTTATTACCACCGACCTTTCTTCTTACCAAAACAGGCTTGATGATATCCATACTTATTATCAATCGATCTCCAAGCTTACCAATGATAAACTGAAACAGTACGCTGATTCCTTAAAGAAGCAGGCCCAGGCAGGAATAGCCTTGGATCAGCTCTTAGCCCCCACTTATGCTTTAGTAAAGGAGGCTTTTATACGGCAAATGAAGCTAAAACCTTTCGACATACAGCTACTGGCAGCGATCCCTCTTCATGAAAGAAAGTTGATTGAAATGCAAACCGGTGAAGGCAAGACGCTCACTGCCGTTTTTGCAGCGGTATTGAACGCTTGGGATGGGCGGGGCGTCCATATCCTTACCTTCAATGATTATCTAGCTCAGCGAGATGCAGAATGGATGGCCCCTGTCTATCAGTTTCTTGGATTAGAAGTGGGTTATATTTCTACCGACATGAGTGTAGCGCAAAAGAAAATAGCCTATGCAAAAGACATCACTTATGCTACCGCTAAACAAGTTGGGTTTGATTACCTACGTTCGAAGTTAGCCTATGAAGAAGCGGAACTCTTGCTAAGGCCTTTCCAGTTTGCTATCGTCGATGAAGCAGATGCCATTCTAATTGATGAAGCACGGAATCCATTGGTATTGGCTGGGACGATGGAGTCTGCGGCTATCGACCTTCAGCAAGTCTCATTTTTCGTAAAACAGTTACAGGAATCCGAAGACTTCCTATTATCTACAGAGGCGAGAACCGTTTATCTTACTACAAAGGGGCTCGAAAAAGCAGAAGCCTACTTTCAGGTCAAAAACCTGGTCGAGAATGCCCATTTTGAGCTGCATACGGTTATTAATCTATCTCTGCAGGCCCATACCTTACTAACTAAAGATATTGATTATCTCGTAAAGGAAAATCGCATCTGGCTGATCGATGAATTCACAGGACGGGTGGTGAAAGACCGGCGGTGGCGAAATGGCCTACAAAGTGCAGTAGAAGCCAAAGAGCAGCTTCCCTTACAATCCGAAGGAAGTGTGCTCAACTCCATTAGCCTACAGCACCTCATTCAAATGTACCCGGGGGTGGCCGCCATGACCGCTACCGCCCAGTCGTCTGCTGAAGAATTCGCCCAATTTTATGGCCTCCCCACTATCGTTATCCCTCCTAATAAGTCCTCGAGGAGAACCGATTATCCCGATCAGATTTATGTAGACAAAGAAAGTAAAATCCAGGCCATTTTAGCCGAAGTCAAGACGTCTCATCACATTGGGCAGCCCGTCCTCATTGGCACTCTAACCGTACAAGAATCCGAAGACCTGGCCGAGCGTTTTCGACAGCAGCAGATTCCCTGTCAAGTCCTCAATGCTAAAAATGACGAGGAAGAGGCTGCTATTATTGCAGAAGCCGGCAAGGTCGGGGCAGTGACTATTGCCACCAATATGGCAGGGAGGGGGACAGATATTAAATTGGGCGGAAAAGATGAAGCGCAGAGAAAGGCCGTCAAAAGATACGGCGGCTTATACGTTATCGGTACCAATAGGCACGAAAGTGTGCGAATTGACCAGCAATTGCGGGGGAGAGCGGGGCGGCAAGGCGATATCGGCCAATCTCGCTTTTTCATTAGCTTCGAAGATGATTTGATGATCAAATATAAATTGCAAGAACTACTTCCCAAGAAGCTACGCCAACTCAGCGGCACAGCTCTGCTTACCCAACCTAAGATCAAAAAGGTTATCCGCACCACCCAGCGTATCATGGAAAATCAGCTCATGGATATGCGCAAAAACCTATACCAGTATGCCGCCTTTGCCGAACAGCAACGGGTCATACTACAGCAGGAGCGACAAGAAATACTAAAGGATATTAGTACCCTACAAGGCTTTCATCCTACACTTCCTTCTTTTGCAGAGGCTAGTCCTAAACAATTAGATCTCATAAAGTCCTATGCTCTCTTGCAGTATGATAAATACTGGGCTGCCCATTTAGATTTGCTTTCTCATTTGCGAGAGGGGATCCACTTTGTACGGCTAGGCGGTCAGAATCCCCTTCGAAGTTTCAGAAAGCAGGCCGATGAATTGTTCCAATCTTTATACCAAGCACTAGCAGAAAAGATCACCCAATGGATCGAGCAAGTCATGCAGCAAGAAGAGGCTAATTTAGATCGGCAAGAACTGGAGCGTCCTGCCTCTACCTGGACTTATGTGATCAATGATAACCCTTTCGAAGATCAACTTTCTATTCTACTACTCGACAATGCTAATGCCGGTATGCATGTCGATTTTGTATCCGCGCCTTTTTTATTTACGATTGCTATGATGAGATGGATGAAGCAAAAGCGCAGGAATAAAAAATGAAGCCTCGCACTAGTAGAAAAATGCTATAATAATTATTTTAAATATATAAATCGCTATTTTAAAACACTTAACAAAAGCCTCATAATTAAATGATTATTAAAATGTTATAAACCTATTCATTCGGGTGGTGCATTTTATCTCCTTTGGTTTCTAGCCAAAAAATCGCCTATAATGGCGTAAAAGTGTTCTTTTTTGCAGCTGAAATTCCCTTTAACATTGTGGTGAAATCAAAACTTCTTAATCCTAAAAACATTAATCACCATGATCAGAACTCGATTGTTCGTTGTTCTAAGCCTTGCCTTGTTTCTTTCAGCCTGTGTAAAAGACGAATTGGCTGTATCCCCTATTTCTGCAGTGGAGTCAAGCGAAAAAATTCCTGCTACTGAATTCCAAGATGCAGAGGAGCTAGTGATCACCAAAAGACGCGCTAATACCTTGCTACTAAAGGTGGAAAATGCCAAAGTGCAAGCTGGCCAGTCCTTTTGCTTAGATGTAAAAGCCTGGGGTTTTAAAGATTTACTGGCTTGGCAGTACAGTGTAGCTTGGGACGATGATGTACTGGCCTTTTCTCACGTCAACAACTTTAATGTACCAGGTCTAAGTGCTATCAATTTTGCTAATCCACAAAGCGATCGACTCACTACAGTCTGTCTCTTATACACATCTCCGAGCCCACGAGACCGAGGCTGATCTCG
>CAJXUM010000517.1 GCA_913060855.1 uncultured Lewinella sp.
TCTACACTATCCTCTTCGTCGGCAGCGTCAGATGTGTATAAGAGACAGATTGTAAAGAGAAAACTAATCTAGCAAATAAGTGACGACCACCGTAGCTAAACTGTGGAGAACGTCTGGAATAAATGAATCGGCCACTAGATCGGAAAGCTGGATCTGACTCATCTGGATAAACATCAAATAAGTTATTAGCGCCTATCGTCAAACTAAGACTTGGCGCAAATTGATAACCTAAACTTAGATCAGTCACCAATTTCCCGCTATTGATGCAATCTAGCGAAGGATCTCCACCTTCACCACAAACGTTGGTCGCTTCGGTAGTTGGCCCGAATAAAGTATTTCTTAGATAGATATTCAGGTTACCTTCAGTAAAAGTATTGCTTAGTGTAAGTTTTGTTCTTGGAACAGCTTCTTCCAAATAGATTCTGGAAGTCTCATCAAAATAAGTGCCTACCAATCCTTTTCTTGCCAAAACATCAGAAGCCTTGATATCTCCTACCTGCTCTGTTTTAGAAATGGTAGCTGCCAAATCATTAGAAAGGATGCCCTTGCCTGCTCTTGTTCTATGAGATATTACGATATCTATACCTCTAGATCTGGTATCGATAGCATTCGCAAAAAAGGCTGCTCTAGTAGCCTGTGCCTGGTTGAACAGAATTTGTAATTCTGGATCATCGCCAGGTCCAAACTGACCCGTTAGTACAACTCGATCATCAATGTTTACTTGGTAAGCATCTACGGTCAAGCGTAGACCAGCGTCAGGAAATTTAGTCGTAAAACCAAGGCTAAAGTTATTGGAGGTTTCTTCCTTCAGTTGAGGAATACCCAATAATTTCGCAGGACGAGAATTGTTATTGAAAACACCCACTTCCTGTGCAGTGGTCACGCCATTCTCAGTTACAAAAATGGTAGAGGTTCGACTAAATAGAATTTGGTGTAAAGAAGGTGCTCGGAACCCAGAACTTACTGCTCCACGAAGATTGAAGTTAGCACCTACTTTATATCTACCTGCTAATTTGTAATTGAAGGTAGAACCAAAATCGGAATAGTTTTCGTAACGTATGGCTGAACTTAGTAGGAATTCTTCCGATAAGTCGAATTCAGCATCGAAATAACCTGCTACACTAGATCGATTCGCATCTACGTCATTGCTAGGAAGGAAACCCGCAAAACACTGTGAGCCCGATGGCCGTGCGCGACCTAGGTGATCGGTGGTAAGTAGATCATTTGAGGTGGTAGGCATGACCAATTCTCCGTTGACATCATAATTTCCATAAGACAATTCAGTACCGGGTATAACTTTGTAATTTTCAAAGCGGTATTCCGCACCGAAAGCCACATTTATCCCTTTGATACCCTCCACCTCGTCAAAGTATTGGGAGATATCAAAGTTGCCCGTGTTCTGCGTAAAAGAGTGCCCGCCTGCATTAAACTCAGTAGGAGAGCCAGAACCCAATGTTGCATTATGCGTATTGGTCATGTAATACAGAAACTCATTGGTGCCAAAAGTATTACTCAAATCAATATTCCAATCACCAATCATTCCTCTAATTCCAGTTGCAATCGATTTGTCATTGATATTGGAATTGATCCTTGGTACCGTTCCATTAGCATAGATAGAAGTAGTCGTTCTATTCTGATTGGGCAAACGATAGAAACAGCCTGATTCCCCATCTCTATAACCAAAACCACCAAAGCTGTAGAACTCTAAATTGTCTCCCAATGGAATAGCCATATTGGCAAAGAACTTGCCTTCTCGTAAACGAGATTGCCCTACTCGCATATTGAAATCACTTCTTTCTAAACCGCGAGCGGCTAATTCAGCTGTTGTCACATCTGTGCCCAACAAACCTTGTAAGGTACCAAGGTCGGCTGCATTGGCGATATCTGATTTGAAATCAGCAGAAAAATGACCCACTTTTTGCGCGAAATCTTGCATTTGTTCCATGCTCAAGTTAGAGATATCTGCTCCTCCAGCGGTGGCCGCCCTTTCTACGGCATTAAAAGCATTGAAGATACCAGCGTCAAATTCTTGCATTCGATTGGTCGGGCCTTTATAGCCAAATTCTCCCGTGAAATTGATGAATCCTCCCTTGTCTCCAATCGGTAAGCCATAATTGAGCCCGAAGTTGATGATCTCTCCATCTACACTTCTTTTCTCTCCCTCAAATGGCCCGATCTTATTGGTGAAATTTCCACCGGTTGTGAGATTGAAACTCAGTTTATTGACACTTTCTTTCATTATTACGTTGATAACCCCCGCAATAGCATCTGATCCATACTGTGCAGCTGCTCCATCTCGTAATACTTCTATCGCTTTGACCGCAGAAGCGGGAATCGCATTCAAGTCGGTACCTACACTTCCTCTACCAAACGTACCATTGACGTTGACCAAGGAGGAAGAATGCCGTCTTTTGCCATTCATGAGTACCAATACCTGATCTGGTCCTAAGCCTCTAAGAGAAGCAGGATCAATGTGGTCAGTACCATCAGAGATAGTCTGTGTATTGGACGAAAAAGAAGGCGTTGTGGTGTGTAAAAGTGAATTTAGGCTGGACTGAGGTGCGGCAATAGAAAGCTTTTCTACATTGATAACATCAACGGGTACTGGGGCATCTGTATTGGTTCGATTGGACGCTCTGGTGCCCGTTACCACAACTTCATCTACGAGAATTCCTTGTGCTAAGGAAAAATCAGCCGAGGTGGTACCTCCTGCTGTTACCGTAATAGATCGGCTTTCAGCAGCGTATCCGATATAGGAGGCTTCGATCGTGTAGGTGCCAGGGTCAACGGAAAGGCTGTAGTTTCCATCAAAATCTGTGGTGGTGCCGACCGTCGTACTGAGAACAAAGACCGTAGCGCCTATTAAGGCTTCGCCTTCTTCGGTTACCTTACCACTTATCGTGCCTTTCTGGGCAGATAAGGCCGTCGATGTAACTAGAAGTGCAAACAGTACTAAGAATTTTAAGGCTTTTAGATAATAATTTTTCATACGTTGACTAATTTTGTGAATAATGTATTTCAATAAGGCAGTCTTTCGCTTCTCACGGGGAAGGGCTGCCGTTTCTTATTTCTGCGGTTGTTGTATTGTCAGCTAAGCCAATCGGCGATGAGCTGAACGCCTTGTATGACCCGAGGGGCAAGATCTTCGGCAGTGACCTCGGGCTTTTCTTCGATCAGGGCCAGGGCTTGGGCTCCGTCGAAGTCAACATAGGACAAGCGAGCGCCCAGAAAGCTCTCCGGAAAGCCAAAATCACGAAGCGGTAATAGGGCCACACCCGTATCCTGTAGCAATTGTTGGCACAACTGTGCACTTCCATGGATACCTTTCTTTTCTAAACTATCTCGGTAGAAATCGAAGGTGGGCATGAGGTAAAAACCACCAGCTGGAGGAGGGCAGGCAATATGACTCTCCTGCAGGATATCGTATGCTCTTAGTGCTACGTGAGCTAAGACTTTTCTTGATTTCCTAACGTACTCGTCTATCTCCGCCCCTCCTTGGAAGGCCCTAATGGCTGCATACTGAATAGGTGCGGAAGTACTCGTGAAAGTTTCACTAGCCACGACAGCCATATGACTCAATAACCAACGCAGCTCCTTAGGGAAGAGGAAGGTTCCTAATCGCCATCCTCCAGCTCCACACCATTTGCTCAAGCCACTGCTGATGATCGTCCCTTCTGGATAATGTTGCGCCAGCGTGGTATGTTGCCCACTGTGATGCACATCGCTATAAATTTCATCTGATATAACTAGAAGATTAAATTCCCGGGCTACTTCGGCTAGTTCAGCGACCGTTTGCTCATCGAAGGTCGCCCCAGTCGGGTTGGAGGGGTAGTTTAGTATTAAAATTCGTTTTTGATCGGGTTGTTGTTCGCAATGCGCCCTGAGTGTTTTCGCATTGAGCATGTAATGGTCCTCCGCAAAGGTAGGTAGCCAATGATGCTGTTTGTGGGCGAGTTGTGCTTGCGGGGCATAAGAAACCCAGCTAGGTTGGGGTAATAATGCCTCGCCTTCATAGATGAGTTGGATCAAGAATAATAGTTCTTTCGAACCCGGGCCAATCAGTACATCTTCTGCCAGGCAGTCTAATTTGAGCGTTCGCTGGTAATAGTTGGCGACGGCTTCTCGCAAGGCATATAAGCCTTTCACCGGTAAATAATCTTTCTCGTGTGCATGCTGTCTCAAGCGTTCTATGACTACCTGTGGCACCGGGAAAGGTGATTGTCCAAAGCCCAGTTTAATGACATTCTTCCCTTCTTCAATAAGCGCATTACATTGCTCATTGATCGCCAAAGTGGCGGAAGGCTTGAGTCCGGAAACATGAGTGGTAATTGACGGATTCACTTGTTCTTTTTTTGTTTTATAATGATCATTACTAATCTCCTAACTTATAAATAGCTTTTAGTACCCATCTCCTTCCTTGCACCCCAAACTGTTGTACCCTACGGCTATAAATCAAAACACCGTGATTGGTATTGGCAGAATGACGATGTGAATTGGGGTAGACATCGAATAGGTTTTCAAGCCCAAGTGTAAGTTGTAGCGTAGGGCTAACCTTCATCGCTACATCCACATCACAAATCCATTTAGCGTTAAATAACTGGTCTCTACTCTCATACTGGTCGGTGTATTGATTCAATACCCAACGGCTAGGATCTTGATCCATCGGGTGCATATAGATGACACGACCAAAACGCGTAGCTCTAAACATGAAATCCCATTTTTTTTGCTGGAAATTGGCCACGAAAATTAATTTGCTGTTGGGTTGTCCACTTTCAAGTCGAGCTACTTCTTCCCTTGAAAAAATGGCATCAACATAATCTGATAAAAGGTCGGACGGGCTGACGTTTTTGGTCACTGAAGTCCGATTCATATGGAGGCCAAATAGCAAGTCCAGGCGACTTTGGGCGAATGATCTATTGTATTTTAGTTTGGCATCTAGGCCAGTAGTTTTCGTATCGATGGCATTCGTGAAAAATTGAATGCGAGAGATATCAGAGGAGGATAGAATCGCATAAAGCTGATCATTGGCCTTGGGTTCGAGATTTCCACTCAAGACAATTCGATCCTTGATAGCAATTTGATAGGCATCTATCGTAAAAGAGAGGTTTTTTGCGGGTTGTGCAGCTAGGCCAATGCTGACATTGTTAGAGATTTCTGGTTTTAAGTTGGGAATTTCTAGTCGGCGTACGATGGGGCTTTCATGGTTAGCATGGGCTACTTCCGTAGCCATGATTTCGCCACCGACAGGCAAGAATTGTAGGGAATGACTACTGAAGTAGGCCTGTTGTAGCGACGGAGCCCTGAAGCCTGTATTGAATGTTGACCTGAGCGTAAGCGTAGGTGAAATAAGGTAACGATAGGAAGCTTTCCTGTCTCTTATACACATCTCCGAGCCCACGAGACCGAGGCTGATCTCGT
>CAJXUM010000518.1 GCA_913060855.1 uncultured Lewinella sp.
GTGGGCTCGGAGATGTGTATAAGAGACAGTTCCATGGCTGCATAAGTCCTGGCAGCCAAGTCAAGCTGATTTTCACCTGGAACCAGGTAAGTTTGCGAAGCCTCAATCCCGCCGGCATCTTGCTGACGATCTGGCCGTAATAGGCCTATTAATTTAAAGGGGTCTGACCCAATAATTTTCGGTCGCAAATCTTCTAACGCCTTAATCTGGTTTTCAGCACCATAGGTTTCATTAATACCAATCACACCCTCGTCACTTTCCAGTTCAATGATGGTTCGTAAGGCATACGGTTGATGCAAACCATAGGAACTTCTCAGCGGAGGGTCCGCAATGGCAATAGGATGTATCCGAAAATCTTTGATGATCATACCGCTTTATTTATTAGGGCAAACGCATCAAAATGCTGACCCGCAATAGTGAAGAGGCGAAGTGGTGAAATAGTGAGTTTTTAGCCGATATAGAAAGCAATTCGAAATGCAAAACCTAAAATCGTGCTAGTTCAGTCAAGATGCCACCACTTCACTACTTCGCCTCTTTACAAATTTGGAGAATAGCTTTGGTACGTTTACCCTATTTATTTATTGTTTTAAGCCAGTGCTCCTTTTATCACTTCTTCTACCACCTCTGGATTCAACAAGGTAGAAATATCACCGAGGTTAGAGGTTTCGCCCGAGGCCACCTTCCTGAGGATACGGCGCATAATCTTTCCTGATCTCGTCTTCGGTAGGCCACTTACCAACTGGATTTTATCTGGCTTGGCAATAGGACCAATTTCTCTGACCACTACTGCTAAAACCTCTTTTCTAAAGGCATCTTCATCTTCTACTGGTTCATTGATAATGATGTAAGCATAAATGCCCTGTCCTTTAATATCATGAGGGTAACCTACTACCGCGGATTCTACTACATTAGGATGTTCATCGATAGCATTTTCTACTTCGGCTGTTCCCATGCGATGACCCGATACATTGATCACATCATCTACCCGACCAATGATTCGATATCTACCTTCGACATCTCGTCTAGCACCATCCCCGGTAAAGTAAAGATTCTCAAAAGAAGAGAAATAAGTCATTCGGCATCGCTCATGATCACCATAGGTGGTTCTCAACATCGATGGCCAAGGGAATTTGACACAAAGTAGTCCTTCTACATCATTACCTTCTACCAATACGCCTTGTGAATCCACTAGTATCGGCTGCACGCCAGGCATCGGATAGGACGCAAAACAAGGTTTGGTATCTGTAATGCCAGGTAGTGGGGTAATCAAAATTCCGCCCGTCTCGGTTTGCCACCAAGTATCGACGATAGGGGAGTTTCCTTTGCCTACTTTTTCATCATACCAGTGCCACGCTTCTTCATTGATAGGTTCACCGACGCTGCCAATTACTTTTAAGCTGCTGAGGTCATATTTATCCACCCACTGATCGCCTTTGGCCATCAATGCTCGGATAGCGGTAGGCGCGGTATAGAATTGATTTACTTTTAATTTATCACAAACCTCCCAAAAACGACCTGGGTCGGGATAGGTAGGTACACCTTCAAACATCACCGTCGTCGCCCCAGCTAAAAGAGGACCATATACGATATAAGAATGGCCCGTGATCCAGCCAATATCGGCCGTACACCAGTACACATCTCCTTCTTTGTATTGGAAGACATTGCGGAAAGAGAAACAGGTATATACCATGTAACCGCCGCAAGTATGGACTACTCCTTTGGGCTTGCCTGTTGAGCCGGAAGTGTAGAGAATGAATAGCATATCTTCTGCATCCATCTCTTCAGCTGGGCAATCTGTACTTTGAGCATCTACCTCCTCATTCCACCATTTGTCACGCCCAGCTTTCATTTCGACCTCGCCTCCGGTATTCTTATGCACAAAAACCGTTTCGATACTATCACAGCCCATGTCTAAGGCATCATCTACCACCTTTTTTACGGGTATGTTTTTGGCGCCACGGCTATTGTAATCCGAGCAAATGACCATTTTACAAGTAGCATCTTTTATCCGATCGGCTAAAGCCTGGGCCGAGAAACCCGCAAAAACAACTGAATGAATGGCTCCAATCCTGGCACAAGCCAAAACTGAAATGGCCAATTCGGGCACCATCGGCATATAAAAACAAACCCGATCGCCTTTTTCAATACCATTAGCTTTCAGCGCATTGGCCGTTTGGCAAACGGCGGCGTGTAATTCTTTGTAGGTATAGGTGGTATTAGGTGTTGTGGGATCATTGGGTTCGAAGAGGATCGCCACTTGGTCACCTCTATCTGCAAGGTGCCGGTCCAGACAATTCTCTGTGATATTCAATTTCCCGCCGACAAACCATTTTACATCTGGATCTTTAAAATTCCATTCCAGGGTTTTGTCCCATTTCTTTTTCCATTGAAAGGTACTGGCTTGTTCTGCCCAAAAACCTTCGGGATCATCTACACTCTTTTGATAAGCATCTTGGTATTCTGCTAGTGTTTTTACCTGTAGTGTCATAGGTACTATATATTTATTTTCTATCAATTAAACCTGCTTGTCCATCCATTTAAACGGTGGATCTTAATGTGCGATCGCATCCCCAGCGCCTCTAGGAATACGAATATCCTCTACAATAGCTTGGACTTCTGCTGGAGGAGGAGCCGTAAAACGAGAAACGGTTAGAGAGATCACTAAATTGACGATCATCGCTATGGTACCAAATCCCTCAGGGGAAATACCAAACCACCAATCGTCGGGACCACCACCACCAAATTTGCCTAATTTAAATTTCAACATATAAAAGAGCATCAAAGTGATGCCGACGACCATGCCTGTAATTGCCCCTTCCCGATTCATCCGTTTATCGAAGATGCCCAGGACTATAGCGGGGAAAAACGAGGCGGCGGCCAGTCCAAAGGCTAACGCAACCGTAGCAGCCACAAAATCGGGTGGATGGATACCAAAATAACCGGCAATAACGACGGCTACTGCTGCACCCAAGCGAGCAGATAATAATTCATTCTTTTCAGAAATATTTGGCTTGATTTGCATTTTGATCAAGTCGCGAGAAACAGCGGTGGAAATTACCAATAGTAATCCTGCAGCGGTAGATAGCGCTGCAGCCAAGCCGCCCGCCGCTACCAGTGCGATGACCCAATTGGGTAGTCCGGCAATTTCTGGATTAGCCAAGACCATGATGTCTTGGTCAATGGTCAATTCATTGATTTGTGGGTTAGCCACATATTGAATCAAACCATCCCCATTTTTATCATCATAACTAATGAGTTTGGTGGTCTCCCATTTGGTAAACCATTCGGGCATGCTGGCATATTCTTGATTACTAACGGTATGGATCAAGTTGGTTCGGGCGAAAGCGGCGATGGCCGGAGCCGTGGTGTAGAGGATAGCGATGAATAGCAGTGCATATCCCGCAGAAATCCGTGCATCCTTTACCTTGGGTACCGTGAAGAAGCGAACAATTACATGGGGCAGTCCGGCCGTACCCGCCATGAGTGCCATGGTAATACAAAATATATCGGTCATGGATTTAGTCCCATTGGTATAGGCCGCAAATCCCAATTCTTGGTGCAGTTGATCCAATTTGTCCAGTAGCGCCATTTCCGAGCCATCAGTGACGGTCCCTAGCAATCCCAATTGAGGGATAACATTTCCGGTCATCGCTATTGAAATGAAAAAGGCAGGCACCATATAAGCAAAAATCAATACGCAATACTGGGCAACCTGGGTATAGGTAATGCCCTTCATTCCTCCCAACACGGCATAGAAGAGTACAATCGCCATGCCTATATATACGCCCGTATTGATATCTACTTCCAAAAAGCGAGAAAAAACAACGCCTACTCCTCGCATCTGCCCCGCTACATAAGTAAAGGAAACAATGATTGCACAAACCACAGCCACGGATCGGGCTACATTGGAATAATAGCGATCACCAATAAAGTCGGGGACCGTAAACTTCCCAAATTTCCGAAGATAGGGCGCCAGTAAGAGCGCTAACAAAACATAGCCGCCCGTCCATCCCATGAGATAGACACCTCCGTCATATCCCATAAAACTGATCAAGCCCGCCATGGAAATAAAAGAAGCCGCTGACATCCAGTCTGCCGCCGTAGCCATTCCATTAGCCAAGGGTGAAACACCACCGCCCGCTACATAAAACTCTTTCGTAGAACCCGCCCTTGACCAAATGGCAATGCCAATATATAGTGCGAAGGTAAGGCCTACAATAATATACGTCCAGGTTAAAACACTCATGATTTTTCTTTAAGGTAAAAGTTGGTTTTGTCAATTTACAGGTGGGGAGAGGAAGTGGTTTTACTCCTCCAGGCCATACTTCTTATCGAGCTTGTTCATCAGATAGACATAAACAAAAATAAGTACCACAAAAACATAGATGGAGCCTTGTTGGGCAAACCAAAAACCTAATTTTGCGCCTCCAATCCTTATTTCGTTTAGTTGATCGACTAGCAAAATGCCAAACCCATAGGATACGACAAACCAAATGGCGAGTAGAATGTACAGGTACCGAAGATTCTCTTTCCAGTAAGCTTTTCGTTGATTATCAGACATGTTAAAGTTGGTTTTAATCAAAAACTGTATTGGGCTACCGACTATTATACGAGGGAGAAATCGATAAGCCACCCCAAAATAAAATTTTTCGCGCTATAGTTGGGATTAATAGCGTAGGTTTCGAAATATGCTATGGAAATTAGATGATTTTCCCAGATAGAAATGGGGAAGGGGAGGATAGGAAAAAGTTTTAATATCGGATAAAAGGAATAGCTTGCCCTCGTGGTTAGGTTATCTCTTCACTTAAGATAAGCGTTCGAGTACTTGCTCTTTATACTGTTGCCCGACGGGGATGAGCACTGCTCCAATCTTCACTTGATTTCCCTCCATATACTTCACCTGATCCCAGGCGATAATATAGGAGCGATGAACCCGGATAAATTGATCACTGGGGAGTTGCTTGCTGAGCTTAGCCAGCGTTGTTTTGGGAAGTAGTTGTTTATCGTTGGCTATGATTTTAACATAATCACCATACGCCTGGCAATAGAGGATGTCTTCAAAAGGTATCCGGTAAAGTTTTCGGTCAGCTTTGATGGTTAAATGGGTCATGATGCTGGGTTTGGCCGGCATTTTTTCCAAGTGCAAGCCCACTTTCTGAATGGCCTTAAGGAACCGCTCTTTGGAAAAAGGCTTGAGGAGATAATCAATGGCGTCTAATTCGAAGCCTTGCACAGCATGGTCGGGAAAAGCCGTGGTGAAAACGATCAATGGCGGTTGACTGAGCGCTTTGACTAGGTTGATGCCTGATAATTCGGGCATATTGATATCCAAGAAGATAAGATCGATGGTGGTTTGTTGTAGGACTGTCTCTTATACACATCTGACGCTGCCGACGAAGAGGATAGTG
>CAJXUM010000519.1 GCA_913060855.1 uncultured Lewinella sp.
CCTCGGTCTCGTGGGCTCGGAGATGTGTATAAGAGACAGGTACAACATGGCCCTGATAGCGTAAGTGCAAGTTTTACTAAACATTCGATCTCTTTAATTTCTCCGACAATTCTTGTGCCTGCGTGAATAGAAAGAATTACGTTAAAAACTACTTCCCTGGTACAAAAGCGAACTAGTCTATAACTACTGGTACAAAGTACCTAAAATGGCCAGCGCACATCAGGGACAACAAATAAACCAATTTTTCCGCTAATCCTAGAAGGTTCGTTCTAGAAGTTTATGGTTTAGTCCATCTTTGATGGCAAACTAAGGATCGAATTTCAGCATCTATTTAGGAAGCAGTTTGAATTGGATTTTATCCGTTCGATTTAAAAACCCAATTCAAACCGCTTCTTAGTAAGTGCTTAGATTAACTTTCAGGAGGTAGCAAAACCTGGTCTATCACATGCACATAACCATTGGAAGCCTTAACCGTCCCTAGCACCTTGGCTCCATTGACATATGTCTCACCGTCCTTCACCTCTACCTTCACTTTATCCCCTGTGGCCTGACCAATTCCCATCACCCCTTTAATATTTGCACCAGTATAACTTCCTGGAGCGGCATGAAAGGTGATAATATTAGCCAGCGTTTTCTTGTTTTCAGGCTTAAGAAGGGTTTCAACCGTTCCTGCTGGTAATTTATCAAAAGCGGCATTATTGGGTGCAAAAACGGTCAATGGTCCCGCATTCGTCAATACATCCTGCAAACCAGCTGCCAATACAGCAGCTACCAAAGTACTATGGTCGGCAGAATTAACCGCAATGTTTAGAATATTAGGATCAGACTGATCATCTTGGACCCCTGACTGTCCGGGCAAATTGGTCGCCAGAGTACTTTCACTAGCTGTCTCTGCAGTGGGACTACAGGAATAAGTAAATAAGGCGAAAAGTAACAAGGTAGTACTGCAAATATACTTTATCATAATTTGAAGATTTTGTTTGTTTGAAAATACAAAATCTCACACATTAAAAGATAAAAAACTCTTTTTATCTTTTAATTATCATGGAATATTTACACAAAAAGGGGATTAACTGCTTTAACATAGCTAGGAACAAATAATGCCCCAAAATACCTGCAAGCCAACAGATAGGATTTCATCGGGAAAGTCATAGTCAGGGTGATGCAGTGCGGGACTATTCTCTCCTGCCCCAATTCCAAACATAGCCGTAGGGCAGAGCACGCCAAAAGCACCAAAATCTTCTCCCCAAGTCAAAGGCTGCTCCATCGCTGCATCGGATAGACTATTACGACGAATCGATTGCTGTAGTTGTGCTACCAATTCACCTGCATTGAAATTCGCCTTAAAAGTATCTGTCCAGTTGAAGTCAACAGCGAGGCCTGAATGATTAGCAATAGCCTTCACCTTTTCCAAAAAGGTAGCGGTTAAGACCTCCATCTCCTCCTGAGTCCAAGCGCGCAGGGTCAAATGCACCTCGCCGGCCCCTGCTGATACACCATACGCCTTCTCCCCCATCGTGAGATAAACTGGGGTCAATAACCGAAAGTCTGTTTGTAAAGGATCCGTTATTTGTAATTGCTGAGCGTGTTGCAAAATCTCGGCGATGGCTAGGGCAGGATTCAACCCATTCTGCGGTTCGGCGGCATGAGCGGTCTTTCCTTCCAATTGGATGATTAGGGATTGGACAGCTGGCGTGAATGCGTCCTTTTTCCAAATAATTTGTCCTAGCGGGTAGCCCGGAAGATTATGAAAAGCGAAGGCCTTATCCACCTTAATTTGTTCAATTTGAGGATCGGCCAACATAGCCATGGCTCCTGCCCCCGTTTCTTCTGCCGGTTGAAACAATAAGCTGACTTGGCCTGTCCATTCCTGGGACCGATTTAGTAAATGAGCTAATCCTAGCAAAACAGTCGTATGTCCATCATGACCGCACTTGTGAGATACGCCGGCATAAATGGAGCGATAGGGGAAAGAATTGGCCTCTTGAATGGGCAAAGCATCTAGTTCGGCTCGAAATAGCAAATGTTCTCCCGGCTTTCCACTATCAAAAGTGGCAATGATCCCTGTCCCTCCCACGCCCGTTAGAAGTCGAGTAGGCTGAAATTTTGACAGATAATCTATTACATAGGCACTCGTTTCCTTCTCCTCCCCCGACACCTCTGGACGGCTGTGTAATGCTCTACGGATCTGGGTTAATTGTTGCAGTAAAGCTTCTGTTATTATCATACCGGTAAAATACAAATGGGAAAGCCACTATTAGTAGCCTTCCCATTTAGAATTTATCTATTGAGGAATGGAAACTCCATTCCGTTTCAACATCTAATGCTATTCTTCTTCTTCCGTAGCAGCTGCAACGGTAGCAGCTCCTGTGGCAGCAGCAGCAGCAGCAGTTCCACCACCTTTACCACCTCTACGGCGACGACGGCGACCAGTTCCAGTTTTGTTTTCAGTTTTTTCTACACTGTATACTTCATTGAAGTCTACCAGTTCAACCATGGCCATTTCAGCTCCATCTCCCTTACGGAATCCAGTCTTAATGACTCTCACGTATCCTCCTGGTCGATCAGCCACCTTTGGCCCGATCACACCAAACAATTCTTTGATCATCTCTTTGTTCTGCAAGTAGCTAAAAACTACTCGGCGAGAGTGCATCGAATCGGACTTGGATCTAGTTACGATAGGCTCTACAAACTTGCGCAAAGCTTTGGCCTTGGCTAAGGTTGTATTGATACGCTTGTGCTCAATCAAAGCCAGCGTTAAATTACGCAATAGCGCTTTTCTGTGGGCCGTTTTACGACCGAGATGGTTTACTTTCTTACCGTGTCTCATGACTTATATATGCTTCGCAACACTTTATCATCAATGATCTGAAAGATCTACGGACAGCAGGCTTGTGCCTTGAATGATGAATGAGTAATTGCTTTTAAGAAAAAAGTCCTCAGAGAGGACTGCCTGCGATTTTTATTCGCTATTAAACGGGTGCTTCTCAAGCCAAACAGAAACAACTATTCGGCTTGAGCAGCGTTTGAAACCGTTATTAGTCTTCTTCAAGCTTATACTTAGAAAGGTCCATACCGAATGTAAGGCCTTTGTCTTGTAGTAATTCTTCGATCTCTACGAGTGACTTCTTACCGAAGTTACGGAACTTGAGTAACTCGTGTGTATCATACTTAACTAGCTCGGCTAGTGTATTGATCTTGGCAGCTTTCAAGCAATTGTATGCACGTACAGATAAGTCGAGATCTTCCAAAGAAGTTTTCAACAATTTACGCATGTGCAAGATGTGCTCATCTACGATATTATCTTCTCGACTAGAAGCATCATCAAAGGTGATGTTCTCATCGGTGATAAGCATCAAGTGCTGAATCAAGATTCTAGAAGCTTCCTTGATAGCATCTTCCGGATGTATAGTACCATCCGTTTTCACATCAATTGTCAACTTCTCGTAATCCGTTCTTTGTCCTACACGCGTATTTTCAATACGGTAAGCAACATTCTTGATCGGTGTATAGATCGCATCTACAGGGATAACACCAATAGGTGCATCCTTAGGTAAATTTTCGTCAGCGGGTACGTAGCCACGGCCTTTTGTTACTGTCAACTCCATTTCGAGGTTGACAAAAGGTTCCATGTTACAAATCAGTAGTTCAGGGTTCATTACTTTGAACACATTGGTATGTTCTTCGATATCACCTGCTTTAAAGTCATCCTTTCCACTGATAGTCAAGTAGATTTTTTCACTACTTATATCATCATCAGTGATAAGCTGTTTTAAACGAACTTGTTTGAGGTTAAGGATGATTTCGATGACATCTTGTACAACACCACGAATGGTGGCAAACTCATGGTCGACACCAGCAACCCGTACAGCAGAAATAGCATGGCCTTCCAACGAGGAAAGCAACACTCTTCTTAAAGCATTGCCGACGGTTTGGCCGAAGCCTGGTTCCAGAGGTTTGAATTCAAAAGTACCTTCAAAATCATTCGCTTTTTGCAATACGATTTTGTCGGGCTTCTGGAAGTTTAATATACTCATATGTCGTTTGAAACTTTGACAAGAAAAAAAGAGCTAAAGCGTATAGCCTATTATATAGCAAAAGTGACAGCCTTACGAAAAGGCTGCCATTTATATCTTACTTAGAGTACAATTCAACGATCAATTGCTCGTTGATTTTCTCTGGTATTTGGTCTCTCTCAGGATATTCGAGGAAAGTTCCAGTTACGGTATCCGGGTTAAATTCTAACCATGGGAACTTACGTACGTCTTTCTTGGCACCAACACTATCTCTCACCACGTCCAAGCCTCTAGACTTTCCACGAACAGAAATAACATCTCCAGCTCTCAATTGAGCAGAAGGGATATTGGTGATAACGCCATTCAGAAGTACATGCTTATGAGCTACCAACTGACGTGCAGCACGTCGAGTAGGAGCTAAACCTAAGCGGAATACGGTATTGTCTAAACGTGCTTCCAACAATTGAAGCAAAACAATACCAGTTACCCCTTTTCTGCGGCTGGCCTTGTCAAATAAGTTTCTGAACTGACGCTCTAATACACCATAGGTATATTTTGCCTTTTGCTTTTCTAGCAATTGTAAAGCATAATCAGAACGTTGTCTTCTTCTTCTTGAGTTTCCGTGCTGGCCTGGTTTGTACTTCTTCTTCTCAAAGGCCCTATCAAACCCAAAAATAGGCTCGCCTAGCGCTCTTGCCTTCTTCGATGTGGGTCCAGTATATCTTGCCATTTTAAGTAAAAAATTTGCTGAATTTAGAATATCAATACCAATACACGAAGAGATTAAACTCTTCTTCTTTTGGGTGGACGACAACCGTTATGAGGAATTGGCGTCACATCCTTAATACGGCTTACCTTGATTCCCGCAGAGTCGATACCTCGGATTGCAGCTTCACGCCCAGATCCAGGTCCTTTTACAAATACCTCTGCTGTTCTCATTCCTCCTTCAAAAGCCACTCGTGCTGCCTCAGCAGCAGCAATTTGAGCCGCATAAGGTGTATTCTTCTTAGAACCACGGAAACCTGCTTTACCAGCCGAAGCCCAAGAAATAACTTGCCCTTGCTTATTCGTAAGAGAAATTATAATATTATTGAAGCTAGCCTTAATGAATACCATTCCTTCCGGCTCCACTTTGACTTTGCGCTTTCTAACTTTTTTCGTTGACTTTGCCATTTGATCGCAAAAATTTTGAAAAGATGAATAATCCCTAAGCTTTTACTACTTAGTAACTTTCTTCTTATTAGCCACTGTTTTACGTTTACCTTTACGCGTTCTCGCGTTAGTCTGAGTTCTCTGTCCGCGAAGCGGAAGTCCTCTACGGTGGCGTAAGCCTCTATAGCTGTCTCTTATACACATCTCCGAGCCCACGAGACCGAGGCTGA
>CAJXUM010000520.1 GCA_913060855.1 uncultured Lewinella sp.
GAGATCAGCCTCGGTCTCGTGGGCTCGGAGATGTGTATAAGAGACAGGTACAGCATCTCCCGCACAGATGGCCACACTTTCTTGAGATTGCGGGCTGTCCAACCAACTTAATTCGATTTGATGTGTAGAATCACAATTGTTCTGTCCCACAAAACTGGCTGTGTAAGTACCGGGTAAGGTCTCAGGTTGACCAAAGACTAATATACTATCCCCTGGGCATATGCTAAGCACTTCACTTGTACTCACTGTATCTAGCACTTCCAAGGTTATATAATGCGTGGAGTCGCAGCCATTTTCTGCATTAAAAGTACTACTGTATACCCCAGGAGTGTTCTGGTTTTGTCCAAACAGTAGAGCCGTTTCACCTGCACAGATGGTTTGCTCAGCAAAAGTGGCGATGGTGTCCAACACCACTACTTCTACTTGATGGAGAGAGTCACAACCGTTGGCCGCTATGAAGTTGTTTTGAAAGGTTCCTGCAGTATTCACGATTTGTCCAAACACCTCGGTATTCTCTCCAGCACAGATGTTTTGGATTTCACTGGTTCGGATGGTGTCGACTACCGAGAGCGTGATGGTGTGGGTGGAGTCGCAACCTCCCTGACCGGTAAAAACTTGGGTATAGGTACCTGGCTCTCTTACTTGCTCTCCAAAAATGGAGGCGAACTGGCCTGAGCAGATCGTATATTCCTCTTCCACTATCACAGTATCACCCACTTCCAAGAACACTGTATGAAGGGAATCGCAGGCATCTGCTGTGGCAAATCGCTGCGTATATTGACCAGCTTCACCCCTTTGTACACCAAAAATTTCTGTCGTTTCTCCAGTGCAAATCCGAACGGTCTCCTCAGAAATAGCTGCTTCTAGCACTTCTAACCTGATATTGACTACACTGTCACAATTTGCTAAGCTTTGAAAAGTCTGGGTATACAAGTCCGGCTCTGTTTGCATCTCTCCAAAAATCAATACCGAATCTCCGGGGCAAATCGTTATCACTTCTTCTTGTTCGGAGGGTTGGTCTACCGTTATTCTAATGGTATCTGTACTGATGCACCCCTCCTCCCATTCGGCGACTAAAGTATAAGTTGTTGTTGTATCTGGGCTTACTTCGACTTCCAAACAATCTGTACAATTCAGATTATAATCCGGAAACCATTGATAACTAGCAAAACCTGCCAAGCCTTTCAAGCTAAGCGTTGTCCCTGAACAGATCAAGGTGTCATTCCCAAGATCAAAAGCACTCGCCTCTTCGAGTATGACCTCTACCGTATCCCGATAGACTCGGCCACAAGCATCAGTCACTTCAACCCAGTATGGCCCTGTAAAACCGGCAGTAAAAGTTTGTTCGGTTGAAGCATCAGGCCACAGGTAGCTGCTGTATCCGGGGCCAGCATCAAAAGTAAAAATCTTATTGGCGCATACTATCTGATCGGGGCCTAGATCTGGCTTAACTAGGGTAGGATAAGAACCTATCTCTATCGTATCAGATAGTTGTCGCGAACAAACATCTGTTACACTTAGATGGTAAACTCCTGGGATAGAGATGGTTCTCTCAAGCGTTGTTTGACCATTATCCCATCGATAAGCCAAAAACTCTTGTTGCGGTTTTAGTACGATACTGGTTTCTGGACAGAGAAGCGTATCTGGTCCAAGATCGGGTTGTATAGCTGGAATGTCATCTGCGGAACTTAAATTAAACCCAGCTAGATTATCTACAAAATCGCATTCATTATAATTTGTTACAGGGAAGTCCTTTATAAGATTGAATGGTGTCTCAGCTGATCCATCGTCATTTACTACCATAAAAAGGTTGCCCCCTCCATCGCTAGGCCTGGGAACGGTAAAAATATGTTCATCACAGCTATCTATAGGGATCGTTCTCCGCACCCTAGTAGAATAGATCAGGTTCGCAGCAGTCTCTTCAGGGTTTGAGTCATAAAATTGAATTGGAACGCTATTATTCATATTCCTTGTTCCATTATTGCAGATATTAGTATGTACCGTTAGACGCTCATCACAGGCAGTCACTTTGTCTATCTTTGCTGCTGCGTTGAATTCTCTTGGTTTTAATCTTGTACATTTCCTTCGGTTAAAAACAGTACCTATCCTTATGGTTAATGGAATTGTATCCTGAACGATTTGGTAATTAATGCCGGAGACATTGGTAATAGAAAAATCCGTTGTGACGGAAGATATTTCTTCTATCACGATGTCTTCATTTTTGACTTGGCAAGGCCCTGTTAAACCTCTTTGATCTGTAAAGAGGTAAGTTGGCCATCGATTTGGCTCCAGACCTCGAATACAATATCTTCCATCTGGTAACAAGAGTATATTTTGGATTCGATCAAACTGCTGCTCCTCCTGTCTTCCCCATAGCGGGCTCCCAGAAAAATCTAGTTTACCATAGAAGGCAGAAGTCGGGGATGTTTCTAAATACCTTGCTCCATCAATGGCATACAGGATCTCATTTTCGGGAGTCACTACTATTGATGATAATTTCTGGTAACTACCTGTAAGTCCATCCCTTTTAAAGCCTTTTGTCCAAGCAACAGCTCCGTCTGCATCAACCTTCATGATATAAGGTTTTTTTACGGTAACACCGTAAGTGAAGCCGAGAACAAATCCTTGTTCATCCGGTAGCTCGTCTATCGAATACAGTAGTTCCTCAGGGCTGGCATCAGTGGATAAATTGGAAATAAAATACTCCCTTCCCCAGATTTGGTTACCATTACGATCAAATTTGGCTAACATCATGGGCGATGTTTGATCGTTTGGGTTTCGTCCTAAAATCACAAAATCATCTTCTCCGGAAGGGCTCACTTTATACGGGTCGAGCCCATCAAAATACTTTTGCCAGATCAATTCACCGGTTGGACTAATTTTGCTAATGAAGTTTCCGCTGCTACCACCATAATTAAAATTGACGCCAATAACAATGATGTCTCCTGTAGGAAGTACTTCCACCATCCGAGGTCTGTATCTTGTATTTTCATTCTGTTCCTGCAATGCAATGACCCATTCCATTTCCCCTTCATTAGAAATCTTATGAATTCCACCAACATCCGTAGTTACTGGAAATGTTCCGACAACTATGCCATCATTCACGAAATCTACTGCTACTGATTCAATATACCCCAATAATGGATTGCCCCATTGCTGATAACCAATAGAGTCTAGTTTACGAATGAAGTAGATACTGTGCTGTACATATCCTCCATCAGTAGTTATGTTGCCCCAAGTGGGATCAGCTACAAGTGGCCCATTCGAGGATTGAAAAACCTGGTATCCATAGTTACAGGGATCATCTATGTAGATAAAAAAGGGCTCTGCTCGTTGTTCACACCCTTTAAAAGTTGCTCGGAGTCGGACCTCATAATTTCCAGGTTCTAGAAAAGTATGGCTAAAGTCCGGACCTGTCCCAAGCGTTTCCCCATTAACTTCCCACTCTAATACCTCTGCCCAAGGGTAAGTAGCCGTAAAAAGAATTTCGTCTCCTGGGTCTCCAGAACTAGCACTTGCCTCTACAAGCCCTCCTTCCGGACAAACCACATCATAAAAGCCATTCACATCTGTAGCGCATATCCATTGCTCCTCTCCATAGGGAAAACCTATTAGATCAATCCTAATATCCTCTCCTGCTGCTGTGAAAGTATGCACTAACGTATCATCAGTCCCTAGCACAATACCACCTGTCGTTTGCCATTCAATGTATTCTACCCCATCATACTGTGCTACAAAGGACACAGGCTCTCCCACTACATAGGGAGGTTCTTGTAATGGGGTATAGGAAATACTATAAGACCTACAAAATGGGTCTATTAAAACACTATCCACAGCCAATTGGCAACTCGAATAGGGACTAAAAGCATATAATTCCACCCAAGTGGATTCCAAATCAGAAAATTGATGGGTATAAGTGAAATCTGTGCTTACCAACTCCTGCCCAATCCGCCATTCCACCCGTTCAGCATTTGTAGTTTCTGCGGTAAAGACAAGACTTTCAAATAATTCCACCTCGGTGGTTTCTACCTCGATATTCAAACTGATGGATGGGCAGTATACCAGCAGATCAAGTGTATCAGTAATGGTTGGACAAGCGTCGACTGGACCATATCCATAAGCAATGATCTGCTGTTCGCCCAATTCTCCAAATTGATAATTAAAGTCTTCTGTAATACTTTGTGAAACTCCATTTAAAGTCCATTCTACTGAATTTGTACCACTGGTGTTTAATTCAAGTTCTAAGGTTTCCCCAATAGCAATGCTATCTACTTGTGGTAGAATTTCGAAGGTCGTAGGTATAGGACAAAAGACCGTAAATCGTATACTATCTTCCAGTATACCACATTCCTCGTCTTTATGTCTACCCCTTAGGATGAGGGTTTCCTCTTGTGGGATATCGAAACTTAACGCTATGGTTGGTCCTGTACCCAGTTGTTGGCCTCCCATCCACCATTCCCATTGATCGATATTAGTGCTTGTTGTTTCGAATGTCTGCACTTGTCCTGCCATCAAACTATCAGGAGGGTTAATAAAGGAGAGCGTAGCGGGCAAGCAAAATACCTCAATTGATAAGGTGTTTTTGGCCGAAGGGCAGGCTACATTGGGATGTGATCCTGTCAAAGTGACTAGATTAGGCCCTAGATTATTGGAAGAAAAACTGAATTCATCTCCATCTTCTACGATTGAATCATCAATTATCCAGGCTAATTCTAATACATTCACTCCCTGCCCAGTTAGTGTAAAGGATTCGCCGATCGCTAGGCTGTCCAGATCTGTCGTAATATCTACGGTGGAAATAGGACAATAAACCATAATATCTACGTTTTCTGTCAAAAGACCGCATTGGTCAATGCGCTGTCTTGCCCTCAATCTGATTCTTTGCAATCCTGGTTCATCAAAAGTATAGGTCAATTCACTACCCAGTCCAATCTGTTGTTCATCCAACCACCACTCCAAGTCAATAAGATCATCGCCATCGGCTTGCAAAGTCCATGACTCACCAATGGCGATACTATCAATACCTTGCAAGATGACCAGATTGGCACTGGGACAGTAAACCTGAAGATGAAATGTATCTGAAACAATGAAACAGAGCGGGTTAGCGGGAATTCCGGAAAGAACAAGCTCATGAATACCTACCTCTACCCCATCAAATGTAAAATTTGGGCCAATTTGAACAAGCTCTTCGTCAATGGACCATTCATATTGGGAGACATTCATGCCTGTTGCTTCTAATACTATGGATTCATTAATTATCAGACTATCATTAGGGCTATTAATTTGCACTACTAGTTTGGGACAAAACACTTCTACGGCCAAAGTGTCCATAGCGGTTAAGCAGGAAGCTGTCTCTTATACACATCTCCGAGCCCACGAGACCGAGGCTGATCTC
>CAJXUM010000521.1 GCA_913060855.1 uncultured Lewinella sp.
CGAGATCAGCCTCGGTCTCGTGGGCTCGGAGATGTGTATAAGAGACAGCTATAGCTACGACTTGGGCTACTGCTGCGACTTGGCGTATTGTAACTTCTAGAAGGAGAACTACTTCTGCTTTGTGTTCTTGGCGATACAGAACGGCTACGTGTTGTAGTAGAACGACTAGGCGAAGTCGCGCTAGATCTGCTTCTGCTACTACTATTATAGGTACGGGTAGGTGATGAAGATCGAGTCTTGCCGTAAGATCGAGTTGCATCACTACTTCTTGTTGCCGTTCTACCACTCTTAGCATTTCTGCTTCTAGAAGCAGAGCTTCTTTGAACATCTCTCACCTCTAGATTGCTATTCCGACTGTTAGATCTTTTAGCTACTCTAGAGCTAGTGCTACTAGGCGTGTTAGAATTTGTCCAAGAACGTCCGTTGGAACGTGGTGTAGTACCTACTGTTCGGGAAGAACTTCTTGGTGTAGAAGCTACTCGAGTACTATTATTATTCACATTTACTGTGTTGTAATTATAGTTATTCCCCCAAGAAGGTGGGCAATAGTAGCCGCTTCCAAAGCTATTTCCGAAACCACCGCCAGCGAAACCGCCGCCAAAACCACCACCACCGTAGTAGTTGTAAGAATTGAAGTTATTGAATCCGCCGCCAAAAGCGTTGTTACGGAAACCGAAAGGGCTATAGCCGAAGCCACCACCACCGAAACGATTGAATCGGTTGTAACGATTAAATCTATTGAATCGATTAAATCGGTTGAAACGACGGAAACTATTATAAGAGTAGAAATCGTCATAAATCAACACCGTTGATGCACCAGGACGATAGAAAGGATCATAATAAGCTACGTCAACATATACAGGGTCATAATAATTGAACCCGTAGTAGTTACGGTGAAAACGGCGAATACGTGAAGAGTACTGATAATCGTAATCATCAAATTCGTACTCATCATCATCGTAGTCATAATCGTAATCATCCTGATAACTATCCTCGGCATACGAATCATTATACTCGACATCTGTGTCCGGATCGAAGTACAGGTCGTCATATTGGGCCTGTAGCGCGCCCCAACTTGCCATGGCGAAGATTGCTACTAGAAATGTTGATAATTTATACTTTTTCATAAAACGATAATTTTAAATGCAATTACTGTGACTCTCTTACAGTTAACAACACGTAAATTATTACTTTTGTGCCGGATTTTTAGTTAAAACACTATTAAAATCTGAAAATAGTAATGTTAAAGTCATTAAGAATGTGTTGTTGACTAATATTAAGACGTACTTGCTGTATTATTAGTCACATATAATATACGGTAAATACACCAGAAATTGTGTTATAAATCTGTTAAAATCAGCTTGATAGATGGCTAAGTCGAAGGAAATTACTAGCAGAAGTGAAGATTATTCGCAGTGGTACATAGATATTGTAAAAAAGGCAAACTTGGCTGACAACTCTGCGGTAAGGGGTTGTATGGTGATTAAGCCCAATGGTTTTGCCATTTGGGAAAATATGAAAGCCGAGTTGGATCGCATGTTTAAAGAAACGGGACATGTCAACGCCTATTTCCCACTATTTATCCCAAAGAGTTTTCTTAGCCGAGAAGCAGAGCATGTGGAAGGCTTTGCAAAAGAGTGTGCTGTGGTAACACATCACCGACTAATGAACGCTCCAGATGGAAGTGGTGTAGTCGTAGATCCTTCTGCTAAATTGGAAGAGGAACTGATTATAAGACCTACATCCGAAACAATTATTTGGCATACTTATAAAGATTGGATTAAATCCTATCGCGACTTGCCTTTGCTGATTAATCAGTGGGCGAATGTCGTACGTTGGGAGATGCGAACTCGTTTGTTTTTGCGTACTGCTGAATTTTTGTGGCAAGAAGGACATACCGCTCATGCAACCAAGGCAGAAGCCATTGCTGAAGCCCGTCAAATGCAAGAAGTATACGCTACTTTCGCTGAAGAGTATATGGCGATGCCCGTTATGCGAGGATCCAAAACGGCCAATGAGCGTTTCGCCGGTGCAGAGGATACCCTTACCATTGAAGCCTTGATGCAAGATGGGAAAGCACTACAGGCAGGTACTTCGCACTTTTTAGGCCAGAATTTTGCCAAAGCTTTCGATGTTAAATTCTTGAATGAGAATAACAAAGAAGAACTGGTCTGGGCTACATCTTGGGGTGTTTCTACCCGCCTCATTGGTGGATTAATCATGACCCACTCCGATGATAGTGGTTTGGTAATCCCTCCAAAATTAGCCCCTACACAAGTGGTTATCGTGCCTATTCCAAAACCTAGTCCAGAAATAGGGGAGGTCGCGGATAAAATCATGGCGATGCTAAAAGCGAAAGGCATTAGTGTCAAGTATGATTTGGATATGAAAAAACGGCCTGGTTTCAAATTCGCTCAATACGAATTGGAAGGTATTCCAGTGCGAATTGGTATCGGTAAGCGAGACTTGGAAAAGGGCGTTGTAGAAGTAGCGAGAAGAGACACCAAAGAGAAGACCTCTGTTCCATTAGATGGAGTGGCCAATTATATCGAACAACTATTACAGGATATTCAGGATAATCTTTTTAATACTGCTTTGGCATTTAGAACCAAGCATACTACTTCTGTTGACAACTTTGAGGATTTCAAAGCCGTATTGGAGCGAGACATTCCAGGCTTTATCTCTGCACATTGGGACGGTACTCCTGAGACAGAGCTAAAAATCAAAGAGTTGACAAAAGCGACAATCCGATGTATTCCGAACAATAACGAACAAGAGGCAGGAAAGTGTGTACTCACTGGAAAGCCTTCGAAAGAAAGGGTGCTTTTTGCTAAAGCGTACTAATCGTCAGCCATAAAATTGTGGATTCTATTGCAATCTTTAGGTTGTTGCAAATTCTCTTTGCAACCTGAATTCGGGTTGGTAGTGTAAAGAATTGTACTTATTTTAGCATTCCCCCCCCGAAATCTCAGTAAAATTCTAACCCACACATTGTAATGAAATTCAAACAAATCATTCTAATTGATGATGATGTAGCCGTCAACTACTACCATCGCTATATTATTGAGCATGAAAAGCTAGCAGAAAGTATCCTCGTAGCGGACAATGTAGATGACGGTATGCAATTACTTTTTAATATTACTCCTGTCACTTCTACTAATACTGACCTGAGTTTAATTCTCCTCGATATCAACATGCCAAAATACACTGGTTTTGAGCTTATTCAAAAATACACCTCTGTATTTGAGCGAGCCGAACAGAATGGATTCCACACCTTAATTCTTACCACATCTGATAACCCCGAAGACCTGGCCACTGCCAATAACTTTTCTGTCATCAAAGGTTATTTACAAAAACCATTAACTGTAGAAAAGCTACAAGAAATCACACTATAATATATCTAGTCTACGCCCTCAGCTCCTATCCCAATGAGGCGAATATACTCTCAACTTGATTTGCGTATTACTCCAATAGCTTTCCAGCTAAATGGCCTACCTGTTGAAGCCCCTCCTCTATTTTTTTATTAAATGGATGACTAAAACTTAAGCGAATGTAATTTTTGAATGCTCCATCACTAGAAAAGACTTGACCTGGAGAAATTCCAATATCCTGTTTTTTAGCTTTACTAAATAACTGGTAGCCATCAAAGGAAGCAGGAAATCCTAGCCAAAACACCATTCCCCCTTCCGGCATCACAAATCGGGTTGCAGCAGGAAAGGAAGTTTTGATACACTGAGCATATTGTAAGGCTTGTTTATGTAATGCCGAACGCAGTTTTCGTAAATGATGCGTATACCTGCCCTTCTGTAAAAAATGCAAAACTGCCAATTGAGAAAGCGTATCCGAACAGATAGAATGAATTCTTTTTTGCCGAACCACTTCAGCTAAAAAGCGGCCAGGCAAACAGTAACCTACGCGCAATCCAGGGGCTAGTGTTTTTGAAAAGGAAGAACAATACATTACCCAGCCCTCTTTATCATATTGCTTACAGGTTGTGGGTCTATTGGGGCCAAAATAAAGCTCCCCGTAAATATCATCCTCTATAAGTGGAATCTGATGTTGAGACAAGAACTCCACTAGCCTTTTCTTATGTGCTGAAGAAATGGAAGTCCCCGTTGGGTTATTAAAATTGGTAATCGATAAACAGGCTTTTAAGGGGAATTTTGCAATTGCTTCTTCTAAAAAATCAATGTCAAATCCTTTTTCAGGGTGAATGGGAATAGAAATGACTTTCAAGCCTAGATTTTCGACCATTTGTGCAATGCCGAAGTAGGTTAGTTGATCCATAGCAATAATATCTCCGGCTTTGGTCACCGCTCGAAGACAGAGGTTGAGTGCCTCCATACATCCTGTGGTGATCAACATATCGGCTGGAGCGTGATAATTGCCCCATTCTAGCATTTGCTTTCCAATCAGTGTTCGCAGGGCCAAATTACCCTGTGGCAATCCATAATGAAGTAAACTATCCTTATGCATGCGAGTAGCCTCTATGATTGCCTTTTGCATACGCGCGCTTGGTAATAACGCAGTTGCAGGGTAAGCACTCGACAAACGCAAAATAGAGGTATTGTCTCTTAAGCCTTCCAATTCCTCTATGATATTGGCAGTATTCAGTTGGGTAATACGAGGAGGTGAATTTTGCTCCAGCACATAGCTTCTTTCTCCATTGATCAGCTTATCAAAACGCACATAGTAACCAGATTTAGGACGGGCTTCAATTAGTCCCTTCGCTTCTAGCTCGTAATAGGCTTGAAAAACTGTAGAGGGGCTCACTCCTCGCTGCCTACTCGTTGTACGTACAGATGGAAGCTTCTCACCGTATTTCAAGACGCCGTCCTGAATACTTTCTTCTAATGTCTTAGCTAATTGTTGGTATAAGAAAAGATTCATATTTTAATCTGATATGGTATAAATATAAAAAACTGAATCTGTTTTCCCAATAGCAATGAAGCGATATTTGCCAAAAGATAAAACGAGCGAATATGAAGACGACTAAGCCTAGTTACTATGAGATACAGCGGGGTGACATTCTCCTCTCCACCGATCCCAACAAGCTAGATTTCGATATTATTTACCAATATCTCTGTTATGAATCCTATTGGTCGGCCGGAATCCCTAAAAGTGTAGTGGAAAAGGCAGCGAATGGATCTACTTGTTTTGGTCTTTATCATAATGACCAACAAATCGGATATACCAGATTAATCAGTGATGGGGCTACGTTTGGTTACCTAGCGGATGTTTTCATACTCGAAGCTTACCGTGGGCAAGGCCTAGGCCAATGGTTAATCGCTAGTATTTTGGCCTGCCCTTCTTGCCAAGGGTTTAGAAGATGGGTTTTAGCGACCAGAGATGCCCATAGCTTATATGCTGTCTCTTATACACATCTGACGCT